>JBLFYM010000007.1:0-83072 GCA_047608975.1 Limisphaerales bacterium
TGGGACGAGCGTCTGCTGCGAACCCCGTAGGAATATATCCATTCCCATCAACTCCGATCGGTGCCCGTACGGGCGATGGGGATTTGACGTCCAGCGCCTTGCGTCAAACTGCGCCGGCTCTTGCCACTCTGACGGGTATCCTCACTGATCCGCAATTTCGATCGGTGATTCACGCAATCGAGCAACGGGATGGAACTGACGTACTTTCCGCGCCGCGGGTGATCACGATCAGCGGCCGGCAGGCACAGATCAAGGTCACCGATATTCCGACTATTGTTACTGACGTTCAGGTCGGTCAGCAAGGTGGTGGCGGTGGTGGTGGTATTGGCGGTGGCGCGGCTGGTGGCGCGGTGAGTGTCGCGCTGACTCCGACGCTTCAGCAGATCTCGACCGGTCCGGTTTTGGATGTGCTCCCTACCGTCAACTCGGACGGATACTCGATCAACATGTCCTTGATTCCGTCGATCACCGAATTTGTCGGCTATGATGATCCCGGTCCGTTCGCCGTTGTCGCTCAGTCGGTCGGGGGGGGCGTGGTTGGAGTTCCGCTGACAGCAGCTCTTCCATTGCCGCGTAGCCGCATACGTCAGGTGGTAACCAGCTGTGTTGTTTGGGACGCTCAGACCGTTGTGTTGGGTGGATTGATCTCGGAGACGGTTTCGAATACTCGCGACAAGATTCCCGTGCTCGGCGATCTGCCGCTTTTTGGGAAACTTTTTCGATCCGAACACAAACAGACGCGGAAATCCAATCTGGTGATTTTTGTGACGCCCACAATTATTGATCCGGCCGGCAATCGCGTTCACACTGACGAAGACATGCCGTTTGCACAGGGGACTCCACCGCAGCCGCCGCTGGTTCGTCGCCGGTAACGCACGAGGCATAGGCGTCCGGCTGCTCAGGTGAATCCTCGATGGCCTTCAACCGCTGACGCATTCCGTGGCTAAGCCATCAGTAGTTATCTGTATCGTTGAGTCACCAAGAATACTTGGACAACATTTTCAGCCTCTGTTACCTCTTATTTGAGCATATGAAATTCATGCGCAAACCATTGCAACTGTGCTGCTTGCTTCTTCTCGGAGCAGAGTTGGTGCAGCCGTGCACAGCGCAGGACACTTTCGCTCGTCAGGCGGGGGAGTATTTCATTTCGGGACAACTTGGGGGTGATCAGACCTTGCCGGACGTCTCCATCAATCCGAGTGGCGGCTTGATCGTGTGGCAGGACAACGCCATTGATGGAATTGGAACCGGAATCGGCGCCCAACGGCTTAATAGCAATTTGTCAGGTGAGGCCAATCCGTTTCGCGTTAATCAACAAGCTGCGTCTAATCAGGAAAAGCCACAGGTGAAAATGCTGCCTGGAGGCGGAGCGGTATTTGTCTGGCAGAGCGGCGAGCCTGGCAATCAGGACATCTATGCGAGATTGATGGATTCAAATGGCACGTTTTCGACCGGTGATCTTCTGGTAAATCAGTATACCACCGAGTTTCAAATTTGCCCCAAGGTTGACGTAATGCCCGACGGGAGTGCAGTGATCGTCTGGGCCAGCTCGGAGCAGGACGGTCATCTGCAGGCGGTTTATGGGCGAGTGATCGATGGCAATGGGACTTTTGCTGGGGATGAATTCCGGCTGAACCAGACCACGCACCTGAACCAGCGAACGCCGGATGTGACCGTTTTGGACAACGGTGGATTTGTAGCAGTCTGGATATCTGAAAAATTCACCGGAGCTGATCCGCGGGGTGGCGGGCAGTTTTTGATCGATGTGATCGGGCGGATATTTGATGCAGCTGGGAATCCCTTGAGTGATGAAATTGTGTTGGATGACACCTCCAACGTTTGTGCGAACCCGGCGGTCACCGCGACCGCAGTGGGTTTTTTTGCCGCCTGGGGGCAGCGGGACTTGATTGATCGAGGGGCAAGTTGGGATGTCTACACTGCCGGATTCGACAGTGCGGGAGCACGCGTGGCGGCCCCAATTCGGGCGAATGATCACAATTTCGGTGATCAATACGCGCCTAAGATTGCGAGAGGAGGGGCGAGCGTCTTTCTTGTCTGGTCGAGTATGGGGCAGGACGGTTCGTATGAAGGTGTTTACGGAAAGGTTTTTGCGGCGAACGGTCTGCCATTCTCTGGAGAACTCCAAGCCAATAGCACGACAGATGGGCGCCAGCAATTCCCCGATGTTGAAGCGGATGATAATGGACGATTTCTTGTCACTTGGAGCAGTTACAGTTTTGGTAGTGACACGCGGATGGATGTAACAGCGCAGCGATTCGCGAGCACTGATCCGCTTCCGGTTCTGGCTGCTCCGCACGTAAGTCCGTTGAGTCAGACCCGGATTTCTGCAAGCTGGGTGCCATTGGCTGGTTACAACGTGCAGCAATACGAAGTGTACGTGGATGGCAACGTCTCGCCGATCCTCACCACTAACAATTATGTTACAATTACTGGACTGGTTCCAGGCACATCGCATTCTGTAAAAATGACGTTCCTGCTTGTTGATGGGCGTCGCGGAGCGTTATCCGCAGCCAGGACTGTGGCGACTTGGGGCGAGGATTCGAATTTCGATGGACTGCCCGATGACTGGCAGTCCGTCTATTGGAGTGGAACTCCCACAAGTTATCCGGCCGTGTACCTTGACTCCGATGGTGACGGTGCGAGCAATGTGGATGAATTCCTTGCGGGAACCGACCCGACAGATTCAAACAGTGTGCTGAAGTTGACCATTACCCGTGAGGGGAATTCTCTTTGGCTAAACTGGAATTCGATGCGCGGACAGATCTACGAAGTGCAGGTCAGCACTGATATGAAAATTTGGAGTAGCGTAGGGCCAGCGAGATTTGCTGTCGATGTGATGGATTCCACGCTGATAGGGAACTACAGCACCGCCCTTTATCGAGTTATACGGGTAAGATGAGTATGAAAAGTTCAAGTCTGCGTTCCTGGATTCTTGCAGTTTGCATGTTGAGTGTCGCTCCTCAGACACGAGCGTTCTCGATCCTGGGGCCTTTTGCTGCGTATCAATCGGCTACCCTCTCCTACGGTGGTGTTGACATGGGTGGACCGATGAATCTCGGCGAAGAATACCGCGTGAATTTTCGCGGAATGACCTACGCTTTCGATGCCACGTTTTTGTCCTACTTTGGCAATAAAGGAGTCACCGCTGTTGAGGAGGCCATTGGCATTCTCAATCAATTGCCGGGTGCCAGTACGATTGATCGAACCCTGGACACGTTCCCTCTGCAATCCAAGGGCCCCAAAAACTTTACCGCAGAATCACTGGGCATTCTTGATCTCAAATCCGAAACACTCGGTATTCTGTTCGGTCAACTGGGAGTCGGGAATCCTGAACGATGGACTTGGACGCTGCGCGATCAGGCGAATACGAATTATACGGTCATCATGCGAAACTTTGATCCCGGTACTTGGCTGCCAACCAATCTGGTGAACGGAACTCTTTACACCTATCGAATCGAGGATCCGGTTTCGGCTATTCTCAACTCGGCTGACGCGGTCGAGGTGCTGGTGGACCCGCTCAGTTTCGATTTTACATCGGTTTCGGGCGTTGAGAATCCCGATCCGCTCCGTGGGTCAAACCTGCGGACTGGCGAATACTTCACCGGCCTCACCCGGGACGATGCCGCCGCGATGGCCTACATCTACCGGGCGCGGAATTTTAACGTTGAAAATACAATCAGCACGCTCACCTTGGCAACGAATGTGGGTGGGCCGTGGGTGATTCCGGGGACGTCAAACTCCCTCACGACCAACGTTCTGGTTGACATTGCACTCCGACCTGGAATTGAAAACATTGACTTTAGAAGAGTAGATTTTGATTCGCTACTGGGCACAACGATCAACGTCACGAATCGATTTACAGACCAATATGTGACAAATGGATACGTCACAAATCAGGTTGTCGATCGCCCGATTACAGCCCCTGATATCGTTTTTTTTGCCGCCGACATTCCCAGTGTCAACGGAGTTGTGGTTCCCCTTTTCAGAACGCCCAGTGCAAACTGGGTCGATAATTCGGCTCTGAACACTTCGGGAGGTGGAGGTGCTGGAGGTGCCGGAGGCGATAATGCCGGCCCGGGCACGATCGAACCGACGATCGTGATCACATTCAATAAACTGGGTCCATTTATAATCAATACCACGCCTACTTTCCTTACTGAAGCCACGGGTACGCCGGGGTTTAGGTGGGGGCATTTCGATACGACGACATTTTTCGCGGTTTTCCCGGATGGTCAATCCATCCGTGATATTGAGGCTGCGGTCAGATTTCAATGATGGGCGGATTAAGTAACAATCTAGGGCTGGTGTTTTGCTTGGTGCTTGTCTTGGCGGGAAATTTATTCGGCGCGGTGCCGCCGCTATTTGAAAATCGTGGAACCATCCATAACGCTCAGGTGGACGCCGTCCGTTTTATAAATAGCGGGCAGTTTACTGTAGTTGATCTGTCGACTAATGCTGGGCCTTACCAAATCCGAAACACCTCCTTTTTCACCAATGAACAAGGTGGTACAATGAGCTTTAATCCTGGTGCTGTGATGGAACTGGTGACCGGCAATTCACGGATATTCATGGAGAACTTCGTCAATCTCGGCGACATACAAGTGAGTGGTCTTGGGCGTTTTGATGCTAGATCGAAGAATATACTGTCGTCAGGAAACATCAGTTCATCGACCGGAGGCCGAGTTCGGCTGGAAGGGTCAGATATCAATATTGAACGGGGTGCGTTGACGGCGGTTATTGAGTCGAATCAGTTTGTAGACGATGTCCTCATTCGCCCACTGTTCTATCGGGCTCCTCGCGAAGTGGAGGATGTCTATTGGGGTGGTGGAAATGGCGGAGTATTTCAGTTCAGTTCATTTCAAACCGCGCTCAACATCTTTCCGACTCAATTTGAGCGGACTTTGGCGTTTTCGCCGACGCATGAGGTGGATCATCCGGCTGAGCAGGGGATAAGCTCTCTGAATAGTTTTAAGAGTCTGATTTTCAGCAACCATCAGAGCTTTGTGTTTACCCAGTTGGTGACGTTGTCCAACTTGACGACAACTGTTGTTCTGGTGAATACGAATCAACTCACGACCAATATGCTCGTCGATGTCCGTTTTGATCCGATGGCCTTTGGTGCCCCGGCAGCGGTTGTCAGGATTGGCTACACGGATACAAATTTTCGAGACGGAACGATCGATATCAAGAAGATGTATTTTGTCGACCATTCGCTGGACCAAACTAATTCCACACCACTTTTGACCGTGGCGGACAACATCGATGCTGTGGGCTTTCGTCCCCGTCCTTTCCAAATTTCCCGCGGAGAAGACTTGGATGCCTACTTTGCTATCACCTCGTCAGCAAACACGATTCAGACCAACGACACTTTCTTCCGGCAGGATTTTTCGAATACCTTTACGACCAATTACCGATACTGGTCATACGCTGCGAAGATCGGCGATCCGATCACGAACGCGCTTACCGTATTTGGTGACGGCGGTAATCTTGCACTAAGCGATGTCACAAACTTGAGCGGGCGTGTGGAAATATTCTCGGATACATTGAACATGCGGCTCGCCCGGATCGAGGCTGAGAATACGATAATCATTAACTCAGCCGATCTGCAGGACACCACCCGCTCGCTGATCAAGGCACCTAACGTGATCTTCAATGTCAAGAAGTCGGCTGGGACCTTGGCGCTGACCAATTTTGTTCCAGCCGACGTCCCGGCTTTGAACGGTGTTGTCCGGGCATTTAGCTCGGTGTGGACGAATCAATCCGGTCCGATGCAGTTCACGTATCACGTGTTGATGTTGGATTTGAGCCAGCTTGATGTAAAACAGGCGGTTCGAATGCCTTCGTTGAACATCACTGCCACCAATCTCGTCATACAAAATGTTCTTAACGCAGGCCGCTCACTGGTGTTTGATTCGCCTGCAGTCACATTTCGGGCAGGCACGGAACTCCGTCTTAATCCGGACACCATCCCAAACCTTGTAACCACCAATTTTCCTTCGATGACCCATTTTACAAACAGCGGGATCATCACCGTCCCCGGGCTGGCGGATATCGTAGGGACGGCCAGTGCCGGCCTTAAAAAGATGGTAACGGACGGGATAATTATTGGGAACTCACTGAACATTGTAGCAGAATCGTTTCAGTCGTCCGGAACGAACGGAACCGCGATCGTGCTACCGGACGGAGGGACAATGCCCGGTGGTGGCCCTCTGCGGTTGCGCGTGAATTCCGCGAAACTTGAATCCACCACCAATGCACCCGGTCGATTTTTCGCCGGTGGCTCAATCGATTTTCGGGGGAACGTATTTGAGTTGCGGAATCAGCGAATCGAAACACCGGCAAAATTTTTCATTAATGCCACCAATTCAATCAAGGATCGTGACGGACTGGGCAATAACCTGATCAGTACCGGGCTTGGGTTTGAATCCCGCGTGAAGCCACCTGAAGGGGATTTTCGCGGGACAACATTTGAAATACACGTTGGGTTCAATGATGAGGTGACCAACGTTTGGCCGGGCGTTGACGTTGGGCCATTTATAGGTGGTTATACGAATAACATGGCGATGGGTAAACTTGTTATCGATACCACTAACAATATTCTTTCTGTTGATCTGACGCGTTTTGAAGGAGCAGGCGTCAGCAATGCGCTCTACGTCGATTTCCTCGAACTGCGGGGTGAGGTGACGAATGATCTGGCCTCTCGCCTGAGCATTGCGGACAACATGCGTGTCTACTTCGCCAATTCCAATGTTGATGTCGATGAACTGGATGGAGCGCTGGGCGGCAGGTTGAAGTGGGTGAAAGACTATGCGGGATTGAACTCAGGAATTGTTGTCCATGTCGATGGACGGACTTTTCTTGTGAACGAAAAGAAGTTCAACAGTTTGACGATTGATTCGGATGGTGATGGTCAGGCAAACGCGGTGGATCAGAAACCGTTTGAGGGCGTGGTTCTGAAAACGAACGTTGTAATTTCTGCGGTCTCAACCAACCGCACGATTGATCTTACATGGGAAGCCGCCGCTAATACCGTCTACCAGATAGACGTGAACACGAGTCTCACTACGACAAACTGGTCCTTCCTCAGAAATTTCACCAACACTGCGACGAGCAGTGGAGACGCCACCATCCAAGACGTTATCCCGAACAATTCACCACCGTCCCGTTACTATCGAATTTCATATGTTCCCTGATGTCCAGGTCCGGCGAAGATCTGCATTTTGACCGCAACCAGATGGAAATGCACCCGTTAATTAGAATTACAGAACAAGGGACCCGTTTGAAGGTCGCCTCGGCTGTCGCGCTGTTATTGGTACAGATTGTATCGTTCGCGGTTGCGGCCCCGCTCCTGAGCATCCCTGCGAGAACTCCTTCGATTATCAACCTGTCAGAAATCGGCGCTTCGGGGGGCGGTCGACAGCTTGCCTCCCCCAACGCCGAGACTAACTTCGCGGGGCTCGTGGATAACCTCTCAGTAGTACCGCCGGATGCCTCGGCCGCAGTGGGTATAAATCACCTGGGAGTCGCAGCAAACAGTCAGTTCATTATTCAGGATCGTGCGGGTGCGATTCAAACAACGGTCAATCTGGTTGATTTCTGGGCGGGTTTTGTGGGCGTCAATGGACGCGTTGTAAGTCCCAAGCTATTCTATGACGGTGCGTCAAACCGATGGGTGTTGAGCACCTGTGCCAATCCGGGAACACCCGACTCCAGGTTGCTCCTGGCGGCTTCGCTCTCAGAAGATCCGACGCAATTGTGGGCGCGCTATGCGATTGAGGTGGATACGAACGCGCAAGCACAACTGTGGGGTGAAAATGTTGGACTCGGACACAACAGCGAATGGGTGGTTGCAACCAAGAATCTCCGAAATATCCTCTTTGGTGGGTTCAACCGGACGCGCATCTATCTGTTCGACAAGAGCAGCATCTATTTGGGGCTCGCGCTTGGAACGAACTCGTTCGCTGAGATTGACGACGTTGTCACGCCTGACTTGATGCCGGCAGTGTCTCACGATGCCAGTCCAGGCATACAATATTTTCTGGCGAACGGGTCGGGTAATGACTTGCAGAACAATGGTTCTTTGCGGATGTCTCGACTGACAGAAGT
The DNA here is from genome assembly GCA_047608975.1 of Limisphaerales bacterium. Classification (GTDB taxonomy): domain Bacteria; phylum Verrucomicrobiota; class Verrucomicrobiia; order Limisphaerales; family JAYPXF01. The sequence continues at coordinate 8,128 of JBLFYM010000007.1, forward strand.
TTCGAACGTGTTTACCCTTTCGCAACTGCCCGCGCCGACCATTGGCATGCCTTGGGGCGACCTTCCCAACGCCGGCGATGCGGACTTTGCGCCACAGACCAACACCTTGAACCGGGTTTGGAACGGGACGTCAAAAATACAAAACCTTGTTTTGCGCAATGGTTCGTTGTGGGCTGCCCAGACCGTGTTTCTCCCTGCGGGAGCCGCTACCCGGTCAGCAGCGCAATGGTGGCAAATTAACCCGAATGGAACGGTGGTTCAGACCGGCCGTGTCGATGACTCAACGGGCCTACGTTATTTCGCCTTTCCTTCCATTGCGGTAAATCGAAACAACGATTTGTTGCTCGGATATTCGAGTTTTTCGGCTCTCCAACACCCCAGTGCGAGTTACTCTTTTCGATTCGGCACGGATCTGCCGAATATTCTCCAGCCTGAGGTGGTGTACCGAGTTGGTGATTCTCCTTACTACAAACCTGACGTCAGCGGTCGTAATCTGTGGGGACGGAGCAGTTCGACCGTGGTCGATCCGACCACCGATCAGGATATGTGGACGCTGCAACAATATGGCGAACAACCGTTGAGCAGTGTGGACAGGTGGGGGACATGGTGGGCTAAAATACTACTCTCTGCCTTGCCTGACGGTAACCTGGAAGTAGTGGTGGAACCGTCCAGCGGATCGCTCGTGCCCGCCGGTGTGTTTCAGACTTTCACTGCCAAGGTCTTTGACACTTTCTCAGTGACTGATGCAGTCATTTCGGTTTCGGCTCCCGGTTTTTTTGCGGTGGAGAACTTCAAGAACGATGGACTGGGGGCTGACGCGATCGCCGGAGACAACATCTACACCCTTGAGCTGAAATTGCCGGTCACCAATTCGGCGGCGGCATTTGAGTTTCAAGTTACCGCAACCGGAAAGAACCGGTTGAGTTTCACCAATACCTATATTATCGCGCCACCTCCGGTGAATGATGCGTTCGTGAAGGCCACGAAACTCCCTGACGCGAATGAACCACTGATTATTACCAATCGAAATTTCTTCGCCACGACCGAGATTGCTGAGAACCCACACGTGGGTGTGTCGACCTTTGGTGGATCGGTCTGGTGGACTTGGGCACCAACCCTGAGCGGTCCGGTGCTTATTGATACTTTGGGTAGCCGATTCAACACGCTGCTGGCGGTGTATACCGGGAACACACTCGCTTCGCTGTCGAACGTTGCATCAAATAACATTGTCACCGATGCGTTCGGTCAATTTGTCCGGGAGCAGGCGTTTGTGCAGTTCAATGCGATTGCCGGCGTCACCTATCGGATCGCAATCGCGGGGGCAACAACCAACGATTTTGGCGACATCCGGATGCGTCTTGCTTTCGGTGGGCAACCCGACGGGAGTGCGCCACAGATTACGATCACCAATATCATTACCGGCGGTGTCAATCTGCTGATCAACAATGGTCAATTGCAGTTTGGGGGGACGAATCTGAACATTATCGGGACAAATCTTAACCGAACGAAAATACAGATTGAGAACGGTAATATCGTCGTCGGCCGGACAAATTTGATCATAGGCGAGACCAATATTGTGATGGGTGGTGTATCAGTGACCAATCCACCCAGTGGATTAATAGTGACGAATTCTGAAACCGTTATCTCTGGGTTTTCCACAGATAACCTCCCGGATGACTCCGGAGTAAACCTAATCCAAGTTGTTGGAAACTCTGCAATCCCAGCGAACGCAAACCTTGGGGATACCAACGCGGTTGCTACGAATTATTGGTCGCACTCCTTGGATCTGGATGGAGGCTCGAATCGTCTTGAGATTGTGGCATTCGATCTCGCACGGAATCGCGGGACGACGAATTTTGTTATCAATGTGCGTGAGTTCGATCCGGTATTCGATGTGTTCGGAGCCGCGCTGACATTGGTGGACAACACCGGCTTTGTCGTGGCGGATAATACAAAAGGATCGTTTGAGCTGAACGAACCCAATCACGCGAATAAGATAGGGGGGAAATCTCTCTGGTTCTCATTCCGTGCGCCGGTAAACGGCGTCTTGGAGTTGACCACAACCAACTCGACTTTCGATACTTTGCTTGCTGTTTATAGCGGCACTCGTGTCAATGAGTTGACGGTCTTGGAGTCGAACGACGATGAACTGAATGGATTTACCCACAGTGCCATTTCTGTGGGTGTCGTCAGTGGCCAGTCTTACCGAATTGCCGTGGATGGGCTTGGCGGCGTGAGCGGTATTGTGAATCTGCATTATACGTTTTCGCCCAGAACGGTTCACACACTGTCGATCTCAAACTCGACTGGCGGGACAGTGAATCATCCATCGGGCACGTTCCTCACCGGAACGTCGTTCACGGCGTCCGCTGTTCCAAGTGTCGGATTTGAATTTGTGACGTGGAGTGGCTCGGTGCTCGCGTTGGACAATCCGCTGACGTTTACAGTCGCGTCAAACATGACCCTGATGGCCAGTTTCGCACGTACGCAAATCACGGACGATTTTGAGGAAGCCCGGTTCAGTACGGGCGTCGCGTGGACGAACCTCGCCGGCACGACTCCATGGCGGATCCAGGTTACCAATGGAGTGATAACAAACGTAAGTTTGGGAGGGGCATATATGGCCAGATCTGGTCTCATCCTTGATGGTGAGATCAGTGATTTGAGTCTCACAGCCGGCATGCGTGGTGGTGCAGCCAGTTTTGCCTATCGGGTTAGCAGCGAGGAGTTCGACGATGTCTTTTCATTCTATCTGAACGGGGTTCAGCAGATTTCGACAGTGAATCGATCCGGTGATCACCCTTGGCGTACGCATTCATTTGTGGTCGCTTCTGGAACAAACACATTGCGCTGGGTTTACTCGAAAGACGTAGACATTTTTGATGGCGGTCAGGATTCTGTTTTTATCGACAATGTCCAATTGCCTCTCCTCCTCGCACGGCTGACGAACTTTGTCTCTTCGTTCAATACAAACGGAACGAGGATTCAGGCTGATGGGAATCTGCAGATGCGACTTGAGGGGCAGACGAATCAGATCTATGTCATCCAGTCATCTTCGGATCTGATTCAATGGGAAACCTTGGGGACGAATCATGCGCCGCATGGAATCATACAGTTCAAGGACAGCACTTCGACGAATCACACGCGCCGCTACTACCGGGCGTTTATCCCCTGAGTTGTTCTTTTTCCTCCGGAAGTTCCGATCTGATTAGCGTATCTGGATCTGATACGGTTCGGAGAGGGAACTGTTCGGCGTCGATTCTTCCCCACGCTTTTGACGGTAGTCGATTTTGATCCGATAGTTGGACACCGATTGATCTGCGGGGACGGGCACCAGAGTTTCCCATCTGTCTTCTACCACTGCGGTTCGCCTCATGAGATAGTTGTCATCTCCAATCTGAACATACGGCCGAATGGTGTTCTTCTTGATAGCGCGCACGTTGCTTTTGAAGATCACTTCGACCGGATACATATTCTCAGCATTCCGTTGGAATTGGCGGGGGGTCAGATTTGTGATCGTGGTGGAGCAGCCTGCTACGGCCAAAGGCAGGAGACAGAAGAGGAGTGCTTTCCGAATACGCATAATTGGAGATGCTTGCATGGGTGAATGGTGCTGTAAAGCATCCCGTAGGGTAAAACCGTTGCTTCGCTATGTGATGTTGGTTATCGTCCGATTTTTTATTGATCGAGATACAATGGCTTACCTGAACGAAAACTATCTGAAACTGAAAGCGGGTTATCTTTTTCCGGAGATCGCCCGACGTGTAAATGCATTTACTGATGCAAATCCGGACGCAGCCGCCCGTCTGATCAAGTGCGGAATTGGAGATGTTACAGAGGCTCTGCCGACTGCGGTTCTGGAGGCAGTTCATAAGGCAGTCGATGAGATGGGGGCGAGGGAGACTTTCCGCGGCTATGGCCCAGAGCAAGGCTATGGATTCCTGAGGGAGGCGATCGTCAAGAATGATTACGAATCGGCTGGGATTAACATTTCTGCCGATGAAATTTTTGTGTCGGACGGATCCAAATGCGACAGCGCTAACTTCCTCGACGTGCTCGGCTCGAAGAATCGGATTGGGGTGATGGATCCGGTCTACCCCGTATATGTCGACACCAACGTGATGGTCGGAAACACGGGGGCCGCTGATGACAGTGGTCGGTTTGACGGATTGGTCTATCTTCCCTGCACCGCAGAAAACGGGTTTGTACCTGAGATCCCTTCGGAACCGGTGGACGTCATCTACCTCTGCTATCCAAATAACCCGACCGGCACGGTCGCATCTCGGGAGCAACTGACGGCCTGGGTGGAATACGCCCGAAAGAATCGTTCCATTATTCTGTACGATGCCGCGTACGTTGCGTTTATTCAGGACGAATCAGTCCCGCGCTCGATCTTCGAGATCGAGGGTGCAGACGAATGTGCAGTCGAGTTTCGTAGCTTTTCGAAAAACGGTGGATTCACGGGAACGCGTTGCGCTTTTACCGTGGTTCCGAAGAACCTGATGGCTTATGGCGAGGCGGGCCAGGCCTCCTCCCTTCATTCTCTCTGGGCACGGCGCCAGAGCACCAAGTTCAATGGTGTCAGCTATCCGATTCAGCGTGGGGCCGAAGCTATCTATTCGGAGGCGGGCCAGTCTCAGGTGAAGGAGTTGGTGAAACATTACATGGGCAATGCCCAGCTTCTTGCCAAGGCTGCCCGAGAGGCAGGACTGACCGTTTTTGGCGGGGAAAACGCCCCTTACATCTGGGTGAGGAATCCGTCGGGTGTGACGAGTTGGGGCGCCTTCGACAAGGTGTTGAACGAGGCGAATGTGGTCATCACACCGGGCGCCGGATTTGGGTCCATGGGTGAAGGCTATTTCAGGATCTCCGCATTCAACTCCCGGGCAAACGTGGAGGAAGTCGCCCGTCGCCTTCAGGAACTTCAGTGGTAGTGCGGAGTTTTCCACTTATCGAATTGAAATAGCTCAAATATTACTGTGCAACGTCCTGATTTGTGTAAAATCGGCATTCCTTGGTGAAACTGTTCCACTCTCACATGAAAAAGCTTCAATTATTCCTAACAGCAACCCTGCTCGGTACGATCCTTGCCGGTTGCACCACTCGTGATCGGGGGCGTACCTACAATTACGAGGTCGCGCATCATCCGAAAAAGTCTCACGTCGTTGCCGGCCTCAATGAGGGGCAGGCTGTGACTACTACGAGAACCACTCGGCAGGCCGCTGCCCCCCAGTATATCGCCGGTGCGTATCAGTTGGTGAGACTCGACAAAATGGCGCCCGCGTCCGCGTCGGTTGGGCAGACCATCGAAAACAAGATCATTGTTGATCCTCTGGCTGATGTTGGCGAAGTGGTGCTCACTCACTACCTCCCCGCCAATGCGACATTCGTCCGGGCAGAGCCGCCTCCCGCCTCGGTGTCGGGTAACAAGCTCGTCTGGACGTGGAATGAACTGAAGCAGGCAGAAAAGCAAAACGTATCGGTTTGGCTGACTCCGACTGGTGAAGGCGCGCTGCGAAGCTGTTCGACAATTCATGCAGTACCGATTTCCTGTGTCGTGACCAAGGTGGGCAAGCCGGCTTTGACAATTGAGAAGACAGGTCCGGTGGTCGCCTTGATTGGAGAGCGCGTTACCTACAATATTGTTGTGAAGAATGTGGGAACGACCACAGCGACTGCGGTTGAAGTTTCCGACACATTGCCGCCCGGCATGTCCCATGATAGCGGGAAGCGTGAGTTGGTGTTCGAAGCGGGTGACCTGCAACCAGGCGAAGCCAAAGAGGCTTCGGTAACACTAATCGCCACCGAACGCGGAACCCATACAAACACCGCTGTTGCCAAGTCGGCGAATGCGGGAAGTGTGTCTGACACCGCTGTGACGAAAGTCGTGCAGCCTGGGTTGAAGGTCGAGAAGACGGGTCCTCCAGTGCAGTTTCTGGGCAAGACCGCGATGTACAACATCACTGTCTCCAACGTGGGTGACACCACGCTGAACGGAGTGACCCTGACTGATCAGGCTCCGAACAATGCCGCAATTGCTGGTGCGGCTGGTGCCCAAGTTGCCGGTCAACAGGCGACCTGGAACGTTGGCACACTCCAATCGGGTGAAAGCAAGAGTGTGAGTCTCGGACTTCGTGCCTCAACTCCTGGTGTGACGGTCAACAACGTGGTCGCCCGAACTGCCGAAGGTCTGACCGATAGTGCGCAGGCCGAGACGCTCTGGCGTGGATTTGCTGCGGTGCTGGTGGAAATGGTCGACAGTCCTGATCCATTGCTCGTCGGCGAAAGCACGACTTACACGCTCAAGGTGACCAACCAAGGCACTGCTGCGGATCAGGATGTGAATATCGTAATCCGATTCCCAAGCCAGGTTTCTCCGACTGACGCTGCTGGTGTGACCGCTGGGACCATCTCTGGGAATACGGTAACGTTTGCTCCGTTGGCAAGCATTGGTCCGAAACAGGTTGCGATCTGGACGGTCAAGGCGAAGGCCGGTGCAGTCGGCGATGCTAGGGTGACTGCTGAGGTTACCACCCGCCTCCTGAACAACCGCCCGGTTGCCGAGGTTGAAGCGACCCAGGTCTACTAGATTCTGAACTTATCAAACAAAGCCGGCGAACGAGGTTCGCCGGCTTTTTTGTTGCCCGAATGTCCACCATGGCTGCATCGGCATTGATGTGAAGCGCTGTTGGTAATGATCGCCATTGTTTCAACGGGCCGGTTCGGCTATTGCTCATGCCGTCCGATTGAAGAATGTATTTTGTTCGTCGAATACTGTTTGTGATTCCGCTACTGCTTTTGGTAAGCATGATCACGTTTACGATCGTCCGGGTAACACCCGGCGGGCCTTTTGATCGTGAGCGGGCTCCTGCTTCCGCTGAGATCGAGCGGAATATCAAGGCGAAGTACCACCTCGACAAACCGATCCATCAACAATATTTGATCTGGCTCAAGGGTGTGTTGCGGGGGGATCTTGGACCCTCGCTCAAGTATCGAAGTCATTCAGTAACGGACATTATAGCCAGTGGGCTTCCGATCACATTGGTGATCGCTGGCGCTGCGGCTGTATTTGCGCTGGGGCTTGGAATACCGGCGGGATTCATTACTGCGGTAGGAAAGGGGGCTTGGCAGGACTATCTGGTAGGCACACTTTCGATTTTGGCCATCTGTGTTCCCGCGCTGGTTGTCGGACCGATTCTGGTCACGTTCTTTGCGGTACGTTGGCATTGGTTTCCCGTTGCACTGGTGGAATCGCCAATGCACCTGATCTTGCCGGTGATTACGTTAGGCCTCTATTTCGCGGGCCGGGTGGCGAGGCTGATGCGCGAGGGCATGCTCGAAACCTTGGCTGCGGAGTTTATCCGTACGGCGCGGGCGAAGGGGGTGGATGAATCGCGGATTCTGACTCGGCACGCGTTTCGGATCGCCGTTCTTCCAGTGCTGACTTACTCGGGACCGATGCTGGCGGATTTGATGGTGGGATCGTTTGTGGTCGAGCAGTTGTTTCGAGTGCCCGGGATAGGTGTGTTTCTCGTGAACAGCTCTTTGAACCGGGATTATACCATGCTGCTGGGGTTGGTGCTCTTCTATGCGGTGGTGTTGTTGGTGGCCAATATCCTCGTTGATCTCGCGCATGGGTGGCTGGATCCGAGGGTGAGATTTGAATGAATGGACCGGCGGTCAATTTGAGCCCGAATCAGCGGGCTGTTCGAAGATTTCTAAGGAATCGCCCGGCGATCGTCGGGCTTTTGATGCTCGGATTCGTGGTCGTGGGAGCATTCGTCTGGCCGTTGTTCGCAACGGTTTCGGAAGAACCGGGAAGCGGTTGGATTCATCACCCCGACGCGCATACGGAGGCCCCGTTCAGTGGACCTGCCAAAGGGAACATATGGGGTACGGATATTCACGGTCGCGATCTCTTCAGTCGCGTCATTGCGGGCACCCGAATCTCGCTGATCGTCGGGGCCATTGGCGCAGTGGTAAGTCTGATGATCGGCGTGAGTTGGGGAGGGATCGCCGGATTCCGCGGGGGACGGACGGATTCGGTGATGATGAGAACGGTGGACATCCTCTACACTCTGCCATCGATCATTTTTGTGATTGTGTTCATGACCACGCTCGACGGGTTTTTACCCCGCTACGTCGCCAGTGGTTTGCTTAAGAGTGAATGGTTGCCCTTCATCAAGTTCTCGGCGCTGTTTGTCGCTTTGGGTGGGATTTCGTGGCTGACCATGGCGAGAATTGTTCGTGGGCATGTGTTGGGGCTGCGAACGCGTCAGTTTGTGGATGCCAGTCGGGCGATGGGCGCATCCGATCTGCATATTCTGCGCCGGCACATTCTCCCCAATTCGCTTGGGGTCATCATCGTCTACCTCACGTTGACGATCCCCGCGATCATTCTGTATGAGTCGTTCCTCAGCTATCTGGGCCTCGGAATCGCGCCACCGCAGGCGAGTCTTGGAACCTTGATTGCCGATGGTGCCATGCAGATCAATTCAATCCGGATCTACTGGTGGCTGTTGATGTTTCCAGCGGGCACATTGGTGCTAACGCTGCTGGCCCTGAACTTCGTGGGTGACGGCTTGCGAGATGCCTTTGATCCGAAGGCAGATCGTTGAGGCGGTCTGTGGATGCCACAGCTGAATCACTTCCCATCCGAGGCTCTTCCCGATAGAGTTTGTCCGTGCATCTGGCGCATTTGAGACTCCGAGATTTCCGTAATTACACCCGACTGGATGTGGATTTCGGATCCGGATTTCATGTTCTTCTGGGAGATAACGCGCAGGGGAAGACCAACATTCTGGAAGCCATCTATCTGGTCGCGACGCTACGTTCATTCCGTGGGGTCGGAGGGGCGCAGATGATCAGGCATCAGCAAAAGGGATACTTCATCGGGGCAGACGTGGTTGGATCCGGCGAGCACGAGGTTAAGATTTACTGGTCCAGTTCAGAACGGAAGATATCGCTGGATGGAGATCCGATACGGAGGCTGGCGGACTACATGGGGACATTGCGTGCGGTCGTCTTCTGTTCGGAGGATTTGCAGTTGGTCAAGGGAACCGCGCGTATCCGCCGTCGCTTCATGGATTTGCTCCTGTCCCAGACCCAACCCGGCTATCTGGAACTACTACAGCGATACGCGCGGGCGATTCGCTCACGCAATGCTGTTTTGAAACAGGCGCGGATCGATGTCGCCGTGCTCGACAGCTTTTCACATGAGGTGGTGCAACTGGGTGATCAGCTGATCAAAGCCCGGACGGAGTTGGTGCCGGAAATTTCTCCGCTGGCCAGTCTTGCTTACCGACGGATTTCCAATGACGCGGAGGCATTGACCATGACTTACAAACCGAGTGTGAAGACGGATTTTGCTGCGGAATTGGCAGCTTCACGAGATCGGGAGCGTCGCTACAAATCCACGGTAGTCGGTCCGCATCGGGACGATCTGAGTCTGCAATTGAACAACATCTCGGTGTCGCAATATGGCAGCGAGGGGCAAAAGCGGAGTTTGGTGGTGGCATTGAAAATGGCGCAGGCCGAACACCTGACTGCCGTGCTGGGATTTCCTCCGGTCTTGTTGATCGATGACGTGATGGGCGAACTGGATGTGAAACGCCGAGCCGGATTGCTGCCGTTGTTGGAGCGTGCCCAGCATTCGCACGGTCAGGTTTTCATGACCTGCACGGAGGAGAATTGGCCGCGTGAACTGAGTCGAGATCTGTGTAAGTGGGAGGTTGCGGCGGGCAGTCTGAGTCCCCGCGAGTAGCGGAGCGATGGTTGATCAGTTCTGGGAGACGTCCACACAGACGACATCGCCGCGTCCGTTGCGACAATAGATTCGACCGTTCGCCAGCACGGGGGAGGTCCAGCTGGTTCCACCCAGCACCTGGAGTCGCCCGCTCGGTTTGAAGCCGGCCTTGGATGCGGGCGCGATCATTAAGGTTCCACGTTCGCCAAGCACGATGAGGTGACCGTCTGCGGCACTGATGCCGCCGAGGCCTGGTGTAGGGTCGCGCCAGAGGACCCGGCCGCTGCGGGCATCCACACAGCGAATCTCGCCAGCGTTTTTTCCTGAGTGCCCGTGAATTCCGTAGAGGTGGCCGGCAATCAGCACGCAACTCTGGAAGTGATTCATCATGTTTTTATTGCGCCAAATTGGGCGTGAGTTGAGGCCGTTGATCAAGAGCATCGCGCCGCCCACGTTGTAGCCCGAGGAGACAAACACCGTCTTTCCCGGTGAAAAGAAAACTGGGTCGGCCGCATTGACCTCGTATTGGGTCTTCCATGGAAACGACCAAAGCAGCCGGCCGGTTTTCGCTGCCACACCAGAGATTCCAAATCCGCCGAAGATTGCGACTGCGTTCTGCCCGTCCGCTTTGTATGGCACCGGAGTCGAGTGTCCGGCTTTTCCTTTCGACCGCCAGACAACGCTGCCGGTCTCTTTGTCAAACGCCGCTCCGGCACCGCCGGCGTTCAGGATCAGCAGACTGTCGTGAACCAAGGGCGACCCTCCGAAGCCCCAGGTGCTGCGATCCCGCCCGCCCAAGCCGACCTCCCGCATGACCTGTTTCTGCCACTTCACTGAACCGGTGCTGGCTTCAAGAGCAAATAGTTCGCCTTGTTTGCCAACCACGTAGACCGTGTCGCCAGCCACTGTGGGGGTGGAGTGTGTTCCTCCCTGATAGAAGCGTGCGCCTTTGTCGGCTCGGTAGGAGTGGTTCCACAGTTCCGCCCCGCTCGCGGGGTTGAGACAGAAAATCACGTCTTGCCCCGCAGTGTTTCCAAACGTGAACAGTTTGTCTTTCACCACTGCAAATGAAGAGAAACCGAGTCCAACTTTGGCCCGCCATAGGATCTTTGGTGGGCTGCCTGACCAGTCCTGGTGCCAGTTTGTTTCGTCGGAGATACCGTTGTGATTTGGTCCGCGGTAGTTCGGCCAGTCGTCCGCCGCCACGGTCAGTGGCAGTGTAGCGAGTGTGGCGAGGATCCAGACGCAGGATATTTTCAGATTCATCGATGGAGTGCTGAGTAGCCGGTCGCGATGGTTGGCTATTTTCGAGCAGGGACGAGCGGCTTCGGATTTGCCACGTGGCCGGCTGGCCGACAGTTGACGGAGAGTTTGTCGCCTTTACCCAATTCCTTTTCAAACCTGGCCAGATAGCCACTCAGACGGTTGACGATTTCCGGATGTTCCTTCGCCAGATTCTGCATTTCGCCGATGTCGTCATTGAGGTTGAAAAGAAGAGACTGAACTTTCTGCGGTGTCTTCTTTCCGCGCGCCTTCACCGGTCCGATATAGAGTTTCCAGTCTCCGGACCGGACGGCGCGCAGGTGATTGGCCTGATGGTAGAAGAATCTATCGTGCGGCGACTTGGCGTTGGGATTCAGCAGTAATTCGGAGATATCCTTGCCGTCGATCTTACGATCTCTGGGTTGATCTGCGCCGGCGAGCTTCGCGAACGTGGGGAGAAGATCCATCGCGGTGACCAGTTCGTCACATTCGCGGCCGGGCTCAATCTTGCCGGGCCACCAAGCAACGGTGGCCTCTCTCATGCCACCTTCAAAGGCACTGCCTTTCCGTCCACGAAGCGGCCCCGCGCTGCCGATTGCCGGGCCATTGTCGGAGGTGAAGATCACGAGGGTATTCTCTGCGAGCGAGTGCTTCTTCAATGTTTTAACAATTCGGCCGACGGAATCATCGATCTCCGCAATCGCCTCCTTGAAGAGTTTTCGGCGGGTGACGTAGTCAATAGTTCCGTTCTCTTCGGCGAGGTTCCGCTTTACGGCTTCGCTCACGCCTTCCATGTAGCGCGGAGAAACGTGGAGTGGCGCGTGCGGAATCGGATGCGGAACGTAGAGGAAAAACGGATTGTCTTTGTGACGTTCGATGAACTTCACCGCGCGATCCGTGATGCGCCGGGTGAGGTGGTCGGCGTCCGGGTCTGCCTCAATGACCTTTTCACCGTCGAGAAGGGGCAGGGGAGGGAATTGGAAATGATCCTGACGCGGGTGGAAGGGGTGGATATCGTGGCTGTAAGGAATTCCAAAAAACTCGTCGAACCCTTGGCGGGTAGGGAGGAACTCCGGCTGATCACCCAGATGCCATTTGCCAAAGATACCCGTGGCATATCCTCGCGTCTTCAAGACCTCCGCAATGGTGATCTCCGCCGGATTTAACCCCTTGGAATCACCGGCCAAGACCACGATGAAATTCGATCCTGTCGCCATACTCACCCGTTTCGGATAGCAGCCAGTCATCAACGCCGCGCGGGAAGGGGTGCAAACCGGGGCCGCCACGTAAAAACTGGTCAGCTTCGTTCCTTCGCGTGCAAGCCGGTCGATGTTTGGTGTGTTGACATGTTTGCCACCGAAGCAACCCAGATCGCCATATCCCTGGTCGTCGGTGAAGATGACGACAAAGTTTGGGCGCGCCGCCTGTGTGCGCGAGAGAACGGTGAGGAGCAGGCAAGTGATCAGAATCTTCTTCATGCGCGACTGGTTTAGGGTGCGAGAGCGTAGTGGTTTGCCTGGGCAGCGACAAGTGGCTTGAGGTCACGGTTTTCGGATTTTGAACGAGTTCCGAATCGCCCGCATCTCGGTCCATGCCGGTGCGGAGATTGGCTTCGGTGAAAGCGCGAAAAAGTAACATGTCCGTTTCAGATCCGGGAAATATCGTTTTGAGATCTCGACGTTGAGCTCGAGTAGATCGCCGGTCGCGAAGGCGTCGTAAGTCTTCAGTGTCCCCGTGAATATCGGCGCACTCTCCTTTGCTGGCTGGTCCTTCGCTGGCTTCAGCTGTGCTGAGATCTTTTCCGGATCGATAACCAGCTTGCGCGACCGACCGACCGTTTTGCTCAATCCCAAATAGTAGTTCTTCAGATCCCGTTCCATCTGTGTCCGATCAATCGTGACCTCACCTTCGATCCACCAGAAGAACACGTAAGTCCAGTAGGTGTTCGATTTCGGGTTGAACATGCCTGGTGCGAAGCGTAGTTCCTCAAACCCGCTGTGTTTCAATTCCGGCGCAAATCCGAGCGGGAACGCGATGCGCTCTGCCCGCCAGTTTTTGGGTGAATCGAATTCGAAAGGCTCCGCTGCGCGGATCATGGTGGAAAAGCAAACTATCGCGAGGATCAGCGGCGTGGAACATCTGGATCGAATCATTGAGGCCATCGAAATACAGGCGCACCGGAGTTGCAACCCGCGATCACGGAAAACTCCGAGTATCCGACGCTGACGAGTTCCAAATCGGCTAGTCAATACCTTGCCGTTCGGTGAAGCTGGCGACTCTCACATGAAGAAACTGCTTATCATCATCTCGAGTCTCGTTCTCGGTTTGTCACCGTCGATTCAGGCTGCGAATAAGCCGAACGTCCTGATCATCATGGCCGATGATTGTACCTATAATGATCTGGCGCTCTATGGTGGACAGAATGCCAAAACTCCGAACATCGATCGGCTCGCGAGTGAAGGACTGACATTCAACCGGGCCTATCTGAGCGAAGCGATGTGTCAGCCTTGTCGCGCCGAACTTTTTACCGGTCAGTTTCCGATGCGGAACGGCTGTGCGTGGAATCATTCTGCAAGTCGGCCCGGGACGAAGAGTCTCCCTCATCATCTGGGGCGTGCAGGCTACCGCGTTGGGTTGGCGGGGAAGGTGCACGTGAAACCGGCCGATGCGTTCCCGTTCGATCAGGTCGAAGGATTCGATCCGAACTGTGTTCGCAATCCGACGCAGGAACATGATCTGGCTGCACTTCGCCAATACATTTCGCGCGACCAGGAAACGCCGTTTTGTCTGGTGATCGCCTTGGTGGAGCCACACGTGCCTTGGGTGATGGGGGATCCGTCGCAGTATCCGCCCAAGCGAATCACACTTCCTCCAAACATTGCCGACACCTCGCGCACGCGGTCGGACTTCGGGAAATACCTCGCGGAGATCACCTACATGGATGGGCAGGTTGGCGAGATTCTGCAGGTGTTGAAAGAGAGCGGACAGGCGGAGGATACCTTGGTGATGTTTACGTCTGAGCAAGGATCGCAGTTCCCCGGATGCAAGTGGACGAACTGGGATACCGGTTTGCATACCGCATTGGTGGCTCGTTGGCCGGGTCTGATTGACGCAGGAAACAGGACGGATGCAATCGTCCAATACGCGGATGTGGTGCCGACCTTACTCGATTTGGCGGGTGGGAATGCTTCGAGCACAACCTTTGATGGCAGCAGTTTTCTGCCGGTACTGACCGGAAAGCGGGCGACGCATCGGGATTTTGCGTTCGGTATTCACAACAACGTTCCCGAAGGCCCTCCGTATCCGATCCGCACGGTCACCAATGGCAAATATCGTTACATCCGCAATCTGCTCCCAAACGAGCTCTACATTGAAAAGCACCTGATGGGCACGCGGGGCAACGGCGCGTTGAACAATCCCTATTGGTCCACCTGGATTTTCGAATCCTGGAACCGGCCCGCCACCTATTCGTTGGTAAAGCGCTACATGAGCCGACCGGCCGAACAGCTTTACCATACGCTCTCCGATACCTATGAACTGAACGATTTGGCGCAGGATCTCCAGCATTCTCACGAACTTGCTCGTCTCCGATCGGAGTTGGACGGATGGATGAAAGCCCAGGGTGATCCTGGTTTGGCGCAGGACACAGACGAAGCGATCCAGGCAGCGCGTAAGGGGAATCACCTATACTTCCCTCAATCCGATTGAGGAGCGTCGATACTCGAAAACGCTAAGGCGTTAGATTAGGCGGTTTCAGGGCGGAAAACGGCTGAATAAGGCCTCGTCCGAGCGCTTGGAGAAGGGGTTTGAGCTTGGTTTTTGCATGCACATATGCCTGAATCCACAGCTGCGTTCCATCAGTTATCACATCAGGGTAAGGGAATGTGCCCAACGTCGTAAGGCGTCCAAAAGCCAAGTACAACACTCATGACTCCACCAATCCGGAAGTGTTCCTTCATCGCCGCCATATTGATGGCGTTTCCGTTCGGATCCACCGCCCAGACGGCAGGGCAAGATCCTGGCAGGAATTTCAGCGCTCAGATCTCAGTAATGCCGACACCGTTGCGTCAGAAAGCACTGGCAGCGCAGGTTGCGCTGGAACAGAGCGGGAACACCTTGGACCCGATCCAGAAGCAGGTTCTCGGTATGTTGGCGGATCAGCAGCCCGACTACGTGCCGCCGGTGTCATTTTGCTTCGCGCCGGGAACTAGCGAAGAATATATCAAGAACTTCTATTCAAAACAGACACTGATCACTGGAGGGATTCGTTTTTTTGGCACTGCACGTTGGGGCAGGACCGCCACTGATGGCAGCGGGTTGACTCAGGGGAGCCGGACCACCCTGACTTGGGGGATTCTTGCTGACGGGGCACCGGTTGATAGCGGGGCAGTCAGCGATCTTCGGGCATTCCTCAACGGGATCTACGGGAACCAGGCGGTTTGGCAGGCGCTTATGCAGCAGGTATTCGACCGCTGGGCCGAGTTGGCGGCCGTTGATTATGTTTTCGAACCGAACGACGACGGGGCGCCGTTTGGTGCGACCGGGACAGCCGGTGCGTTGGGGGTTCGCGCGGACATTCGGATTGGCGGTGCGTTCATTGACGGGCCGTCTGGGACGCTGGCTTACAACTATTCGCCGAACAACGGAGACATGCTCATTGATACCGCGGATACATTCTTCAACAATGTGACGGGCAACTCGTTGGGTTTTCGAAACGTGTTTGCTCATGAACACGGACACGGATTGGGGTTTGCGCACACCTGTCCGTCGGTCCAGACGAAGTTGATGGAGCCGTTCGTGAGCCGTGCTTACGATGGACCGCAGCACGATGACATCTTGGCGGCGAACAAGCAGTATGGGGATACGTTCGAACCGAACAATACGTCCGGAGAAGCCAGTGTACTGGGCACGGGTTTCGCAGACGGAACGCATGTTCAAACCAATTTGAGTCTGTACTCGAATTCGGATGTTGATTACTATCGCTTCACAACCGCGCAAGGCGGTCGCAAGGTGACGGTCACGCTTTCAGCGGTCGGTCAATCCTATCTGGAAGGATCTCAAAATCAGGACGGCACCTGCAACGCGGGAACGACGTTCAACTCGCTGGCGCTGAGGAATCTGGGGTTTGAAATTCTCGATTCAAATGGGACGACCAGCCTTGGATCCGCCAATGCCGCGGCAGCGGGGGCGAATGAAGTTCTTACCGGCATTCAGCTGGGCGGCGGCACCGGGCCGTTTTTTATCCGGGTGTTCGGTGGGGGGATCGACCAGGTGCAGATGTACGATTTTCAGCTCGAGTTGTCTGATGGCGCGCCGGCGCCGGAGATCGACATTCTTGGCGGGACAAACTCCATTTCGGATGGGGACACGACGCCGAGTGTAGTGGATGGCACGGTGTTCGGCACGGTTACGGTCGGGAATACGGTCACAAATACGTTCTCAATCACCAACGAAGGGAATCTGGAACTTACCCTCACGCTCCCCATCGCCATTTCGGGCGCTGCGGCATCCGACTTTTCAATCTCGGCTCCACCGGCTGCCACCCTCGCAGAAGGCACAGGTACAAGCTTCGATGTTGTGTTTAATCCAACGGCATCGGGCGCACGGAATGCCACGATTACGATCATCAACAACGATTCGACGGAGAGCCCTTACACGTTCGATGTCACCGGGACAGGCGATGTGACACCGGAGATCTCGGTGTCCGGAAACGGCACTGAAATTGTCAATGGAGACACCACGCCGACAACCGTTGATTTTACCGACTTTGGTAGCGTCGACATCCTCACTGGTGCACCTCAGTCGGTGTTCGTCATTTCGAATTTGGGTACGGCGACATTGAATCTGACTTTACCAGTTACGCTTTCGGGAGCGGGTGCTGGTAGCTTTTCGATTGTGAGCGCGCCGTCGGCTGCTGTTGCCATTGGCGGTTCCACATCTTTCACCGTTCGGTTTGATCCATCTGCTATTGGCGCTGCGAGCGCGACGGTGACGGTCAACAATGACGATGTGAACGAGGCCGTGTATGACTTCACGATCTCGGGTACGGGTATTTCGTCTCCTGAAATTTCAATCCTTGGCAACGGTCAGACCATTGTGAGTGGGGACAACACGCCGAGCGCCGCCGATGATACGGATTTTGGTCAGGTCAACACTCTCGGTTCGGCCGTCACGCGAACCTATACCGTTCGCAATACGGGGAGTGGCAATTTGAACGTCACCTTGCCGCTGGCAATCTCTGGTGCGAATGCCAACGAATTTTCGGTGACCGCAAATCCGACCTCGACGATCAGCCCCGGAGGCAGTTCGACTTTTGACGTCAGCTTCGATCCGAACTTTCCGGGCAATCGGAGCGGGGTGGTGACGCTCACGTCAGACGATCTGGATGAAGGCTCGTATTTCTTCTCGCTCGGTGGCGAGGGAATCGTCGAACCAAACATCAACGTGTCCGGCAATGGTGTTTCTATCGCAGCGGGAGATGTTACTCCCGATGTCGCGGATCACACGGATTTTGGTAGCGTGGCAGTGGCAGGTTCTCCGATTACGCGGACGTTTGTCATTACCAATAGCGGAAGCGCCACTTTGACCTTGAATCAGGTTCCGGCGATCACCGGCGCGAATGCCGCCGATTTTACGCTTAATAACTCGCCGTCACTTTCTGTGCCTATCAACACCTCGACCAGTTTTGACGTGAGCTTTGCTCCGGGCGCAGCGGGACTGCGCGTTGGGACCATCACCATCGGCAGTGACGATCCGGATCAATCATCTTACGCCTATGCGATAGCGGGGCGGGGGACGGAGCCGGAGATGGCCGTGTTCGGAAATGCCATAGAGATTCCGGACGGGAACCTGGCCACCGCTGGCGCGGACGGCACGGATTTTGGCACCTTGGATGTTCTCTCCGGATCAACCACCCATGTCTTTGTTCTCACAAACAGCGGGGCCACGAATCTCAATATTGGCTCAGTTGTGTTTACCGGTCTGGCGGCGGCTGATTTCACAGCAGTGCAGCTGCCAGCCTCGATCATCACGCCGGGTGTGTCCAGTGAGCTTCACGTCACGTATGATCCCGTCGGAACTGGCGTTCGAACAGCAATCGTGACCATCGCGAACGACGACGCGAACGAGAATCCCTATGACTTCGTTCTGGGGGGAGTCAGCACCGGCGCTGAAATCGCGGTGCTCGGGAACAATATTGAGATTCCCGACGGGGCCACCAACCCCAATACCACGAATCTGACTGATTTCGGAATTGGCAACGTTGGTGCCACGCTGCGCACCAACACGTTTTCGATTACAAACTCGGGAACGGGTATAATTCTCCTTACGCTTCCAATCACGTTCGAGGGGATTGCGGCATTGGATTTTGTAGTGCTCACCGCACCGGGGACCAATCGTCTTGTTACGGGGGCGTCGACGACCTTTGATGTCACCTTCACACCGCGTGGCGGCGGTGTACGGCTGGCGACGCTGACACTCACAAACGACGACGTGGATGAGGCGATCTACGACTTCCAAGTTCGTGGTAGTGGTTTTGGGCCGGAGATAGAATTATTGGGGAACAATGTGGTGATCACCAACCTGGATACCACGCCTGACTTCGCCGATCACACGTTGTTTGGTGCGGCGGATATTAATTCCGGATTCAACGATCGCGTATTCACGATCACGAATTTGGGGACAACCAATCTCAATGTTCTGCCGATCCAGATTGTTGGCTTGAACCCGGCGGACTTCACGGTGATTACGAATCCGACCCCAAGTCAGATTTCCTTGGATTCGTCGGCGACTTTCGCGATCCGATTTGATCCCACCCTCCCGGGGGCTCGCTCGGCTCAGGTCTGGGTCTTGAGTGATGACTTCGATGAGTCGCCTTACCAGTTCAATGTGGAGGGCAGTGGATTTGCCATTCCTCCATTGCCGCTGCAGCAGCCGCTCGCTCGAAACGTGAATGCACTGGAGACGGCGAGTTTTCTGTTCAGCGTGTCGGGTACGCCGCCGATTAGTTATCAATGGTTTCGAAACGGTGTTTCTTTGGCTGGCGCGAACGGGCCGACCTTGACCTACAGCCAGGCTACCGCCAACGAAACCGGTGCCTACAAGTGCATTGCCAGCAACGTGGCTGGAAGTCTCACAAGTTCCGAAGTCCAACTGAATGTTGCCCGGCTGCCGTCCTCCGTAAATTGGCTGGCTCCTGCCGCGATCGTCTACGGTACTGCCCTCGGTGCCTCACAGCTCAACGCGGCGGCGACGGCGGCGGGATCGATTGTCTACTCACCACCCACTGGAACGGTGCTTCCCGTAGGGCTCACGAACTTGGGCGCCGTGTTCACACCTCTTCTTCCCGAAGTCTATCTATCCTCCAGCAACACAGTATCGATCACGGTGACGCCCGCACCATTGACGATCAGTGCCGATGACAAGAGCAAGTTGGAAGGGGATGTAAATCCGACTTTGACGGCGACTTACACGGGGTTTGTCAACGGGGATACGCTGACGAATCTGACAACTCCCGTCAGTCTCTCGACCACTGCCATCGATTCGAGCCCTGTGGGTGACTATCCGATCACGTCGGTTGGCGCGACGTCGCCGAACTACGCCATCAGCTTGGTGGACGGGACATTGAGCGTGGTTTCGCCGCTGCCGACAATCCAGACTCAGCCGATATCGCAAACCGTCGATGCCCTCACTAGCGTTTCATTCACGGTGGTTGCCACTGGCCAGGCACCGCTCAGTTATCAATGGCGGAAGGGCGGCGTGGACATTCCGGGTGCTGCTACGCCCACGCTGAACCTCGCTTCAGTGAGCCCGACCGATTCCGGCAGCTACACCGTTGTTGTGAACAACAGTGTCCCGGGTACGGCGACGAGTGCCGCCGCGATATTGATCGTAACCCAGTTGATTCCGACGATTACCTGGACCAATGCGTTGGATATTGTCTACGGCACGTTGTTGGACGGGACTCAGTTGAATGCCACTGCCGGAGTCGGCGGAACCTTTGTTTACACGCCGCCTGCGGGTTTCGCGTTGAGTGTGGGAACCCGCGTCCTTGGTGCCTCATTTACGCCGGCTGATACCAATAACTATTCAACTGTGAATCCCTCGGTCATCGTCACAGTGACACCCGCGCCGTTGACGGTGACGGCGGATGACAAGATGCGTGAGATTGGAACTGCAAATCCACCGCTTACCTTCACTGCAACCGGGTATCAGTTTGGCCAGGATGACATGGTGCTGATTCCGGCACCGTCACTGTTCACTGCTGCCGATCTGGCCAGCACGGTCGGCAATTATCCGATCGCGACTAGTAACTCAACCGCTTCGAACTACGTCATCACCTTTGTTGAGGGAACGCTCGGCGTGTTCGCGATCCCTCCGAGTATCACCACGGAACCGACAAGTGTGACGTTGGATTTTGGCCAGGACTCGGCATTCAGCGTTGCCGCTTCTGGCAGCGAGCCCCTGTCTTATCAGTGGCGACGTAACGGCTCGCCCGTGGGTGGTGCCACAGCGACTGTGTTGAACATCACCGGTGCGACGAGTGCGGAATCCGGGTTCTATGATGTGGTGGTTTCAAACGCCGGCGGTTCGATCACCAGTGCGGTGGCGACGCTTACGGTAATCATACCTCCGACGATTGTGACGGCTCCGGTCGCCCAGACCTTGAACGCTCGGAACAATGCGATCTTCAGCGTCGTCGCTGGCGGCAGCATTCCGTTGACGTACCAGTGGCAGAAAGATGCCGGTGATCTTGCAGGGCAGACCAATGCTTCGCTGATACTCCCTTCGTTGACCAGTGCGGACGCCGGCTCCTACCGGGTTGTCATATCGAATTCAGCAGGCAGCGTGACCAGTGCTGGCGCAGCTCTTACCGTGAATCTTCTGACGCCGCTCGTCACCTGGTTTGATCCCGCGGATGTTGTCTACGGCACTCCGTTGGGCGTGTCGCAGCTGACCGCCGCCGCCAACGTGCCCGGAAGCTTTTCCTACACCCCGACCAATGGAACTGTTCTCGCTGTCGGCACCCGCACCCTGAACGGCACGTTCACGCCGACTGAGACAAATGTGTATGAGGTGATCAATCGTTCGGTCGCTTTGGATGTGACAACCGCGCCGCTGACGATCACGGCAGATGACAAGACTCGCGAGTTTGGCCAGACCAATCCGAGTCTCACTGCTTCTTATTCCGGGTTCGTCAATGGTGAAGGGCCTGCCAATTTGACCATGCAGACCACGCTGGCAACAACGGCGAATGCCGCCAGTGATATCGGCAACTATCCGATCACTGCAAACGGTGCCGCCTCTCCCGACTACACGATCACGGAGGTTGCCGGCAATCTTGAGGTCACCGCAGTTCCGCCCGCATTCACTGCCCAACCGATCGGACAGACCGTGAACGCCGGCGACAGCGTGACGTTCGCCGCCACGGTGTCCGGTGCCAGCACCGTTCCGCTCAGTTTTCAATGGCGTAAAGGCGGCGTGAATCTGTCTGGGCAGACTTCTGCATCGTTGACACTGAACGCTGTTTTGGCGGCCGATCGCGGGTCATACGACGTGGTCGCAAGCAATGCTGGCGGCTCTCTCACGAGCAGCGGCGCGCTCTTGAACGTTCGTGTGCCAACGTCACTCGCCTGGCTGAATCCGGCGGTGGTCGTTTACGGGACCGCCCTGGGCACCGCGCAGCTGAACGCCTCGGCGTCGGCAGCTGGGTCCATTGTCTATACTCCTCCGTTGACCACGGTGCTGGCGGCGGGTTCTCAGACGCTTTCCGCCGTATTCACTCCGGCCGATTCGCTGACGGGGCTGGGGACAAATGCCAGCGTTACGTTGGTAGTCGATCCAGCGGTGCTCACGGTCATAGCCGAGAATAAGACCCGCGAGTTCGGTTTGGCCAATCCGTCATTGACGGTGATCTATTCCGGTTTTGTGAACGGCGAGGATGCCAGCGTTCTCACCAACTTGGCGGCGCTCACCACAATGGCCGATGTGGCGAGTCTGCCGGCGGGATATCCCATCACGGTTGCCGACGCTGCCGCGTCGAATTATACGTCTTCATTTTTCGATGGAACGCTGACCGTGTTTGCAACTCTCCCGGTTTTGGTTTCTCCGGCAGACCGAACGGTAATCGTTGGCGAAGACGCTTCCTTTGTTGTTGGAGCCACCGGTACAGCGCCGCTTGACTATCAATGGCGAAAGAACGGGACGGACATTCCCGGGGCCAACGCTCCGACGCTGAACATCACCGGGGCCCAAAGCTCGGATGCGGCCGGTTACGACGCGGTGGTGTCAAATGTGAGTGGTTCGGTGACCAGTCTGGTTGCCAATCTCACGGTCAACATTCCGCCGACGATTACGGTGGAACCGCAGAGTCAAACATTTGGCGCGCTGTCCGATGTGGTCTTCAGCGTCAATGCCATGGGCACCGCTCCCCTAGTATATCAGTGGGCACGCAACGGTGTTGATCTATCCGGGCAAACATCGTCCATCCTTCTATTGAGTAGCGTAACCACCAATGATATCGGGTCGTATCGCGTGACTGTCTCAAACGTGGCAGGAAACGTTCAAAGCGTGGCGGCAGCATTGTCGGTGAATCAATTGGCCGCCACACTCCTGTGGGCGACGCCGGCTGATGTGCCCTATGGGACGCTCCTCAGCAGCGGTCAACTCAATGCGGGAGCTGCCGTGGCGGGAGTGTTCTCTTACACCCCAGATTTGGGGGAGCGGCTGACAACTGGCCCACACACGTTGAGCGTTATATTTGCCCCGAACGACCTTGTTAATTTTGTGGTGGAGAGCAATAGCGTGAATCTGAACGTGACCAATGCGGTTCTCACCGTTTTCGCGGAAGGTAAATCCCGTGAGATCGGTCTGCCAAATCCGACTTTGACGGCGGTTATATCGGGATTTGTCAGTGGTGAGGATAGCTCCGTGCTTACAGCGCAGCCGGTGCTCTCCACGACGGCGGACGTGAACAGTCAGGCCGGTCTGTATCCGATCACCGTGAGTTCCGCCGCGGCGCCGAACTACGCAGTTTCGTTTGTTCCCAGCCTGCTCACCGTATTCGCCACCGCCCCGGGAATTGTAACCCAACCCGAGAGTGTCGCTCTGACGAATGGGACGGGCACGACCCTGTTTGCCGAAGCCTCAGGCAGTGCTCCGCTTTCGTATCAGTGGCGGTTCAACGGCTCGGATCTGGGCGGTGAGACGACCACCAATCTCGTTCTGGTCAATCTCCAACCGCCGGCAGCCGGGGCCTATGATCTGGTTGTCTCGAATGTCGCCGGAATGATCACCAGTGAAGTGGCGAACGTGGTGGTCTATGTGCCGCCGGCGATTGTGCAGGATCCGCAGCCAGCGACGGTGAATGCCCTTTCGACAGTCACGTTCACTGCGGTCGCCACCGGCACTTCTCCGCTGTTTTTCCAATGGAAGAAGGACGGATTGGACATTCTCCATGCGACCAATACGACGATTGCATTCAATCCCGTTACTCCCAACGCCGCCGGTACCTACTCGCTTGCGGTGACGAATGTTGCCGGTTTTTCGATCAGTGCCGCAGCGGTTTTGACGGTCGGCCAACTAACGCCAACGCTGAGCTGGTCCGGACCGGCTGCACTTAACTATGGAACTCCGCTGGGGACCAACGAACTCGGGGTCACTGCGGCTGTTCCAGGGAATTTGGTCTACACCCCGCCGTTGGGAACTGTGTTGCCTGCCGGTAACCACACGTTGAACGTTTCATTCACTCCCGGGGATACCCTCAACTACTCGGCCGCAGCTACTTCTGTTTCCATCGACGTCAACCCCGCGCCGCTCGTGATTTCGGCTGAATCCAAGCGACGTGAATTCGGTCAGGCCAATCCGACGTTGACAGCGAGCTACGTGGGATTTGTGAACGGTGAAACCCCGGTGTCTCTTGCCCCACCGGCCGTGCTTTCGACGACCGCGGATACCAACAGTGGCCTGGGTGACTACCCAATCCTTATTGGTGGCGCGACTTCGGTGAATTACACGATTAACTTTGTGAACTCGACGCTCACGGTGTTTGGCACTGCCCCGGTGTTTGTTCAGACGCCGGCGGCGCAGACGGTTATTGTAGGAAACGGTGCGACGTTCAGTGTGGCAGCCACCGGCACGGCCCCGCTTTCGTATCAGTGGCGTCACAAAGGGTTGAATATTTCTGGTGCCACCAGCGCGACACTTTTGATTCCCGCCGTGCAGATCTCCGACGCCGGCGGATATGATGTCGTAGTTTCGAACGTGGCCGGGGCAGCTACCAGTTCCTCCGCGACGTTGACCGTCAATGCTCCACCGACCGTGAATGTGCAGCCCGTGACTGTGGCCGTGCATGCGGGGATGAGCGCGCTGTTTTCGGTGGAGGCAATCGGGTCTGGAACCTTGTTGTATCAGTGGCGGAAGGATGGTCTGAATGTTTTGGGAGCAACCTCGCGAATTCTGACTCTCAATGCCACGGCTGTGGGAGACGCGGGGAGTTACGACGTTGTGGTGAGTAGCAGTGCCGGGTTTATTACGAGCGCTGCGGCAAGTCTCTCGGTTGATGTGGTGCCCATTCTGGCTCCAGGACCACAAAGTATCACAGCTGCAAATGGTTCCCAGATTGTGACGTTGAGCGGCACTGCGTTTGGTGCCCAACCGATCTCGTATTTCTGGCGACAGAACGGGGTCTTAAGAACCGGTTTGGGATTCAACGGACCAGCCGTGGCCTTCCGGGCATCCGGCGGGAATCTTGGTGCCTGGGAACTCACGATCGCAAACGCCTTCGGTCAGGTTGTGAGTGAGCCGGCGGTTGTGACGAGAGCCGGAGTGCCTTTGATACTCTCGCAGCCGATCAGTCGCTCTGTGTTGGTGGGGGATACGGTCGAGTTCAAGGTGCAACCCAACGGTTCTCAGCCATTTCAGATCCAATGGCTGAAAGACGGTCAGTTCATCCCCGGAAACAGCGGATTGAGTCTGACAGTTTCAAACATCGTGGCGGCGGACGCGGGTGATTACAGCGTTGTGATCGGCAATCTGCTTGGATTCGCGGTCAGTCAAACGGCCACTTTGACGGTCGTGGTGCCACCCGTGTTTGTGGCGCAACCGGTCAATCAACTAGTGAGTCTTGGCTCAAATGCGAGGTTCGATGTGAGCGTGAGCACCTTTGCTCCGGTTTCCTTCCAATGGCGAAAGGACGGCGTGCCGATTCTGGGGCAGACCTCGGGCAGTTACAACATTGCCTCCGCTCAGGTTTCTGATATCGCGGGCTACGACGTCGTGGTGGCGAATATTGCGGGTAGTCTTAACAGCTCAGTAGCCAACTTGGCGATCGCAGTTCCGCCCGTATTGACCATGCAACCCGTCAGCACGGACGCGGGTTTGGCGGATCGGGTGGAGCTTGAATCGATGGCGACGGGGAGTAATCCTCTTGCCTACCAGTGGCGCAAGGACGGTGTGGTGCTGGCTGGCAGAACCAACGTGACGCTGCTCTTTCCATCAGTCTCCCGGCAGGACCGGGGATTGTATTCGGTGGTCGTCAGCAACGCGGTGGGGACGGTGAGCAGCACGAATGCCACCCTCATTGTGAGGCAGGCACAGGAAGTGGAAAAACCATCATTGGGGGTCAACGGCCGGTTCTCATTTTCTTTCGGCGATATGGGCGGTTCCCAGTTGACGCCGGACTTGGCACCAAACTTTTTGATTGAAGCTTCGGCTAATCTCAAGGATTGGAAGGTCGTGTCCTCCAATGGTGTGGGCATGGTTTTTACCAACGGCCAGTTCCGCTTCATCGACCTCGAAGCACCTCAGAAGGAGTTCCGATACTATCGCATCATCGAACCTTGAGCAGGATTTGCTCTCCCGGCATTAGATGGACAATGCCCGGTCCATCCGTTGAGCGACCTGCTTGATGCGTGCCGCGTCACCGCCCTGAACTTCAGCGGTGGCCCATCCATTGAAGCGAATCTGCCGCAGAGCTGTGCGAACTTCAGCCCAGTCGATGTCGCCATCGAACAGGTTGCAGTTCTTGTCCGTCTTCAAATTACGGTCCTTCACATCGATCTTCACCACCCGCTTTCCAAGTGTTCGGATCCAGTGTGGCGCGCCTTTGTAGCCGTGATGATTTCCGATGTCGAAGAACGCCCCGACGAAGGGCGTGTCAAATTCGTCGATGTAGTCAGCCCATTGACGCGCATCCGGACAGAAACCGTTGCCCACGTTTTCGCACAGGATCCGTACTCCCAGACGTGCAGCCAGAGGTAACGCGGCGCGGATTCCGGCGAGCGATCTGGTCCGCACCTGCTCGTGGTTCTCACGTTTCTCGTCCGTGACCTTGCCATTGACGCAAAGCATTGAATCCGCGCCACAGTCATGGGCGAACTGAATTGTGTCCTTTAAGGCCTGCACCGCCTGCTTTTGCACTCCGGCATCTGCATCGGAGAGGCGAACTTTCCAGTGAACGGCGTTGTTGACGTTGTGGATACGCACGCCGGTCTTGTCCAGCGCGATCAGAGATTCCTTCAGATCGAACCGATCTGGCGCAAAGAGGGAGATTCCGTCAAATCCCGCGTCTTGTGCGATCTTGAACTGATCGAGCACGGGCATCTTTCCGCGAATCATTGTGACCTTGACCGCTTTGTAAATGCGGCCGGTGAATTCTCCCGCGTTGGCGAACGGAATGGCTGCGCCCGCAGCCGCGAGGTGGCCGAGGTGGGCGAGGAAATGGCGTCGCTTCATGGCAGGAAGGTGGCATGCGGGATGGGGGGAGGAAATCTCAAATGCCCAAATAGAACGCGCTGATCGGGAGAATCGCCAAGTGTTTCAACTCCTTCGTTTCATCATTCACCATCGTTTCCACCAAAGTCATTGCCCCGAAATTCCCTTTTCCCCAAGATGCGCGCCCCTTATGGCAAGCGGCCGCAGACAATACCCATTTCATCTGATCGAACCCAAGTGGCAGCAGCGCTGGGAAGATCAGCAGGCTTTTCGTGCGTTCAATCCGGGTGAGGACATCCCGGCCGAGCACGCGTTCGCGAAACGACACGGACTTTCCGGCCCGGTCACGGCTGCTGAGCTGCCGCCGAAGTTCTACGTGCTCGACATGTTTCCGTATCCCTCCGGCTCCGGCTTGCATGTCGGACATCCGGAAGGTTACACCGCCACGGATATCTTGGCCCGCTATCGACGCGCCAAGGGAAATCACGTTTTGCATCCCATGGGCTGGGACGCGTTCGGATTGCCGGCGGAACAATACGCGGTGAAGACCGGTCAACATCCACGGATCTCCACGGAGAAGAACGTCACGGAATTCAAACGGCAGATCAATTCGTTGGGCTTCAGCTACGACTGGTCGCGCGAGGTCAATACGACCGACGTGAAATACTTCCGCTGGACGCAGTGGATCTTCCTGCAGCTTTACAATTCCTGGTGTAACCCGGCGACTCGGAAGGCCGAGTCCATTGAAACCTTGAGCTATCCGGCTGAGCTCACTTCTGAAAAAGAGAAGCGAGAATATCGTGACTCAAAACGACTGGCCTTTGTCAGTTTGGCACCCGTCTGGTGGTGCGAAGCCTTGGGGACGGTGTTGGCCAACGAGGAGGTAATCGACGGCAAGAGCGAACGTGGCAGCCATCCGGTGATCCGGAAACCGATGCGCCAATGGATGCTGCGTATCACTGACTACGCGGAGCGCCTGCTTGAGGATTTGGAGGACATCGACTGGAGCCATTCGCTCAAGGAGATGCAACGCAACTGGATCGGGCGCAGCGAAGGCGCCGAGGTTGATTTTGAAATCGATGAGTTTCGGGACGAAGGCGGGCAAGCGTTAAAACTGCGCGTGTTCACCACCCGGCCGGATACCCTCTTTGGCGCAACCTACATGGTCATGGCTCCCGAACATGCGCTGGTTGCCAACATTACCGCGGAGGAAAAGCGGGCTGAAGTGGAGGCCTACATTCTCGAGGCGGGAAAGAAGAGCGATCTGGAGCGCACCGAACTGGCGAAGGACAAGTCGGGTGTGTTTACCGGTGCCTATGCAATCAATCCGGTGAACGGTGAACGGATTCCTATTTGGATTTCGGACTACGTATTGGCGACGTATGGCACGGGCGCAATCATGGCGGTGCCGGCGCATGACAGCCGTGATTTTGAATTTGCCGAAAAGTTCGGTTTGTCCGTCATTCAGGTTGTTCAGCCTCCGGATGAAAGCACTCCCTGGCAGGGGTTTACTGATCACGGCACGGCGATCAACTCCTCGCATGGCGACCTTTCGCTGGATGGACTTTCCACGCCGGACGCCAAAGCGAAGATCTCCGATTGGCTTGCAAGCAAGGGATTGGGCGAAAAGACCATCAATTACAAACTCCGCGACTGGCTATTCAGCCGTCAGCGGTATTGGGGCGAACCCTTTCCAATTGTCTGGCAGAAGGATGAATCCGGGGAATCATGCCATCAGGGCCTGCCTGATTCGGAACTACCGGTGGAACCGCCGCCGCTCGACGATTACAAACCCACGACGAGCGGTGAACCGCCTTTGGCTCGGGCCAAAGAATGGGTCAACCGTGAGGACGGTTCGATTCGTGAAACCAACACGATGCCGCAATGGGCGGGCAGTTGCTGGTATTACCTCCGTTATCTTGATGCCGGCAACGCCGACGCTTTCGTCAGCAAGGAAGCGGAGTCCTATTGGATGGGAGGCGGTGCCGATACCAAGCCCGGCGTGGATCTCTACGTGGGTGGGACGGAGCACGCTGTGCTGCATCTCCTCTACGCGCGATTCTGGCACAAGTTTCTTTACGACCTCGGCCACGTGTCGACGGCGGAGCCTTTTTACAAGCTCGTGAATCAGGGAATCATTCTGGGCGAAGACGGTCAGAAAATGTCCAAGAGTCGCGGGAACGTGGTTAATCCGGACACGGTTGTTTCTGAGTTTGGCTCGGATGCGTTTCGTCTCTACGAAATGTTCATGGGGCCGTTGGAGATGATGAAGCCCTGGAGCACCAATGGGGTTGAAGGAGTCTATCGGTTTCTTGGTCGCGTATGGCGACTATTTCTCGATGACGAGAGTGTTCGTGAATTTGAACAGTCCGGCACTGCGGAGCCAGACCAAGCCTCGGTCCATCTGGAAAAAATCAAACTGAGCGGCAAAGTTACGGACGCCGAAGCAAGCGCCGATCAGTTGAAGGTTTTGCACGCTGCGATCAAAAAGGTTTCGGATGACCTCGAACATATGCGCTTCAACACGGCCATCTCGGCGATGATGGTGTTTGTGAACGACGCCAACGGTTGGGACTCACTCCCAGCGGATGTGTTGAAGACTTTTCTGATTCTGCTGCAGCCATTTTCTCCCCACATGGCCGAAGAACTCTGGGCGAAGTTTGAGCACGACTCAGATCTCGAACTTCCTTACCAACCATGGCCAACCCATGACGAGTCACTGTTGGTCGAGGACGAGTTGGCCTTGCCGGTGCAGGTGAATGGCAAGTTGCGTGATCGGATCACTGTGTCTGCCTCCGCATCGGATGAAGAGATCGAGAAGGCTGCGCTCGCGAGTGAAAAAGTGCAGCAGGCGATCGAAGGCAAAGAGATCAAGAAGGTCATCATCCCGCGGAAGAAGCTGGTGAACATCGTGGCGAAGTAGTGCCTGATGCGCGAAGGCTTCCGTGCCCTGCGCGGGAAGGAGGGGGGAGTTCGCTAGCGCGCGTTCCTGATCCACTTCTTCAGCATCCCCTTCACCAGAAGCAGCTCCGTTCTGAGTTTCTTCAGATCCGCGTTTCCGTGTTCGATGCACCACGCTCCCCGATAGCCGGACTGCCAGCCGATCTCGAAGCAACGCTTGAGATCATAGGACCGATGTTCGCCTTCAGGCCCGAGTGTCTGGGCTTTAAAATCGCAGGTTGCGGCGAGTGGGAAGGTGTTTTTCAGACCTGGATATCGAACCTCATTGTGGGACCAGTTGCCGGTGTCCGGTGAGGCGGCGAGTCCGCAATCGGCTTCGCGGATGAGATCGACCACTGAGTTTGGATCGTTCTGCATCCAACCAAAATTCTCGACCAAAACGGTGATGTTCTTCTTTTGTGCGTGTTCCGCCAGTTGTCTGAACGAGTTGATAAGATGACTGTGGACCGGTGCCTGCGCGGTCGGGAGTGGTCGCACCCAGCGCATCCCCATCACCGCCGCGAGATCGATGGACCGCAGGTATTCTGCGACCGCGTGCTCACGCTTTTCTTTGTCGGCGTGGCCCGGATCAAGACCGCGTTGATTCAATTTCAGATTGGTGAGAACGCATCCGTGCCGTTCCGCTGCTGCCCGGAGAGATTCCGCTTCCTTCAGATCCAACTTTGGAAAGTTCATCGTGTTCATATCCAACACGCGAATCCCGAGTTCTTCCTTCACCCATTGGGGAATATCGGTCAGCTGCATGCCGCCGGGTTTGCGGTGCGATTGATGGGCGGCGAGTGTCGCTACGACGAGTCCAACCTCGTTCCGCAACGGGTTTGGTTTGCTCGCCGCGTTCCCCGCGGTTCCGGCACAGAGAAGGGTGCTCCCGATGAGGAACTGGCGGCGATTGAATGGGAGGTGAGTTTTCATTGGGATTTTTCGTCTGTAGGGTCCCAGATTTGCTGCCTTGTAGTTCCTTTCCGCATTACAGGATTAGATGCCATGGCGCTGTGTGCGTAAACAACGGAGTTATGGATCCCGGGCACTGCATCAAAATCATATGGCGGCGCGCTGGAATTCTCGTTTGCCTCGGGCCTGTTCCTTCTCCATGGTTTTGGCCAATTCCTTCGATCCATGTACAAGAGCATTCTTTCAATAACTTGGTTGGTCTCTGTTGCGGCTGTTCTGCTTGGTCGGGCTGACGCAAAGGCCCAGACCTTCGACCTCATTCTCAGCGGCGGCACTGTGATTGACGGGAGCGGCGCGGCCGGTTTTCGCGCTGATGTCGGAATCAAGGGGAAACGGATCGTTGCCATTTCGTGGGACCCCTTGAGTGACCGGGAGGCACGGGTGCTCGATGTGAGCGGATTGGTTGTGGCTCCCGGGTTTATCGACATGCACGCGCATATCGATCCGATCACGAAATTGCCGGAGGCGCGGAGTATGGTGAGTCAGGGTGTGACCACGGCGATTGGCGGACCCGACGGGAGTTCGCCGTGGCCGCTGGCTCCGTACCTGAATCAGTTGGAACGTCAGGGTGTGGGAGTGAATGTCTGCATGTTGGTCGGGCATAATTCCGTTCGCCGCAGTGTCATGGCGCTGGAGAATCGGGAGCCGACTGCGGACGAGTTGGAACAGATGCGGGCCAATGTCGCGCAGGCGATGGACGATGGGGCCTGGGGGATTTCGACGGGGCTCAAGTATCTGCCCGGTTCGTTCGCAAAGACGGACGAGGTAATTGCGCTTTCGCGTGAAGCCGCCATTCGTGGTGGCTACTACACATCGCATCTCCGCGAAGAAGGCCTGGGTTTGATGGATGCCGTGACTGAAGCGATTGAGATAGGTCGTCAGGCGAAGATTCCAATTGTGCTGACGCATCACAAGGTGATCGGTCAGCCGATGTGGGGGCGCAGCCGGGATACGCTGGCCATGGTCGAGCAGGCTCGCAAGGAGGGGGTTGATGTGATGATGGACCAATATCCTTACACCGCCACCTACACCGGAATCACCGTGTTGGTTCCGGCTTGGGCGCGGGCAGGGGGGATATCCCAGTTTAAAGTGCGTCTGAAGGACGAAGCGTTACGGGCGAAGATCAAGGAAGAGATTGTGTTCAACATCGTGAACGACCGAGGTGGCGGAGATCTGCGGCGGGTGCAGTTCGGGCTCGTCAAGTGGCAGCGGGATCTGGAAGGCAAGACGCTCTACGATTGGGCACTGATGAAGGGAATGAAACCCACTCCCGAAACCGGGGCGGAGCTGGTGATTGAAGCGATACAGAATGGTGGAGCATCCTGTATCTACCACGTGTTGAGTGATGAGGATGTTGACCGAATCATGCAGCATCCGCTGACCATGATCGGCTCGGACGGGCGTTTGACTGAACCGGGCAGCGGACATCCCCATCCGCGTTGGTATGGGGCCTTTCCGCGCGTGCTGGGTCACTACGTTCGCGAGAAGAAGGTTCTCAAACTGGAGGATGCGATTCGAAAGATGACTTCGCTGACTGCCCAACGAGTTGGACTCAAGGATCGTGGTCAGATCAAGTTGGGGTGGTTCGCGGACCTGGTCGTTTTTGATCCGGACAAGATTATCGACAAGGCGACCTTCAGCGATCCTCATCAATATCCGGAAGGGATTCAGCATGTGTTCGTGAACGGAATTGCGGCCATCGATGGAGGGGTATTCCAAAATCTTCGCGCGGGTAATGTTCTGCGACGAGCCTCCCATAGTTCGTCCGCGGCCTATCCAGGTGAAAACTGGGAACGTTGGAATTCACCTGAAGCTGCGGGTTGGAGCAGCGCCGGACTGAAAAAGGCGCGCGAATACGCGGCGGGATTGAAAACGGCGGCCATGATGATAGTGCAAGGCGGTCGAATTGTTGATGAGTGGGGGGCGACGGAGCGACAGTTCAATTGTCACTCCATGCGCAAAAGCATTCTCAGCGCGCTGTTTGGTCCGCACGCGTTGACTGGCCGGATCAGGCTGTCGGCGTCGCTTGGTGAACTTGGGATCGACGACAACGAGCCTTCGCTGACGGAAAAAGAAAAGACGGCGACCGTGAAGGAACTGCTTCAGGCCCGCTCCGGCATCTACCACCCGGCGCTCTACGAAACCGCCGGGATGGCGGCGCGACGCCCGTTGCGAGGCAGTCACGATCCGGGAACGTTCTGGTACTACAACAACTGGGACTTCAACGCCGTCTGCTCGATCTTCGAGAATCTCACCGGGCGCGGCGTGTATGAAGAATTCGAAGATCGCTTGGTAGGGCCATTGCAAATGCAGGACTTCAATCGTGACCAACACACTGGCTATGTGACGGGTGACGATTCCGTGCATCCGGCGTATCCGTTCAAGCTCAGCGCGCGCGATCTCGCGCGGTTCGGGCTGTTGTTCGCGCGGGGCGGCCGTTGGAATGATGAGCAGGTCATCCCGCACGGTTGGGTGATCGAGAGTACCCGCAGCTATTCAACGACCTCGGGTGGCGGCGGATACGGCTACATGTGGTGGGTTTCGGCGAATGGTAAGTTCTACCCGAACGTCTCGTTGCCCGACGGCTCATTCGCCGCGCACGGTTATCGCGGGCACAAAATTCTGGTCGTTCCCGAATGGGATCTCGTGATCGTGCATCGAGTGGATACCTTCAAGCGCGAAGGAAGTGTTGGATCTGGAGACTTTGGGAAGTTGTTGGATCTGGTGCTCGCAGCGCGTTCGAACTAATACTCTTCAAACTGGCGAAGAGGTGGTGTACCCGATGTGGCGGTGAGCGGATGATGATCTCATCCGAAATCGGCGAGCGGTGTAAGCCTACGCGGGTATGATGCCTTTGCGAATGGCAAAGCGCACGAGTTCGGTCTGCGAGGAGAGCGCGAGTTTGCGCATAAGATTTGCGCGGTGCGTTTCCGCAGTGCGCGGGCTGATAAAAAGTTTCGCGGCGATCTTGGTGCTGCTCAGGCCTTCGGCTGCGAGTTGGAGAACGGTGCGTTCCCGTTTGGTGAGCGTATCGTAGACGTCCAGCTGGGACTTGCCGGGATGTTCGAGGTAACCGGTGAGCGCGCGCTCGGCGAGCACTTCGCTCAGGTATTTCTTGCCGGCATGGACGGCCCGGATCACCTTCAGAAATTCATCGCCATCACAGTCCTTCAACAGATAGCCGGAGGCACCGTTTCGGAGTGCTTCCATCACAAACGGTTCGTCGGAATACATCGACAGCACGAGGGTGCGAGTCTTCTTGTGTTCGCGGGCGACCTGTTTGACCACTTCCAGACCATGCAGACGGGGGAGCATCAGATCGACCACCAGGACGTCAGGTTCTTTGTCGCGGACCAGATCGAGGGCAGCGAGTCCATCCGCAGCTTCGCCAGCGAGCTTGAAATCGATGGACTGCTCGAGAACGAGACGCAGTCCTTGGCGAACAATGCGATGATCGTCTGCGAGGCCGACGTTGATGGTTCCGCTGGTCATGGATTTTCGGCCGGGGCCGAAGTAATGGTTAGCGGCAAATCAGCGGTGAGACAAGCGCCGTTCCCGGGTTCGGATTCGATGATCAATTCACCACCGAGCAATGCTGCCCGCTCGGTCATGCCGCTGAGGCCGGCGGTTCTCATGCCGTTCAGCTTGGCGGTGGCGTCAAATCCGGGACCGGAATCCTGGATCTGAACCCGGCAGCGGTCTTCGTCCACGAACAGACGCACTTCTGATGGCGCATCTTTGGCGTGACGGGTGACGTTGGTCAGTGCTTCCTGCACGATGCGGAATATGGCGATCTCGATGTGAGGCGGCAACCGCTCGAATTCGTTGTGAAAAAAAGAGATATCCAGCCGCGACTGTTCTCTTACGCGGGTGAGTTGCCATTCCAAGGCCTTGATGAGTCCGAGTTCATCGAGCATCTGGGGACGCAGATCAATGGAAAGTTGCCGGACCCGACCCATCAGATCATTCACGATCTGGACGACCTTGCGCAACTCCTCGGTATCCTGGTCGGCCAGTTGTTTGATGCTGGCGTCCAACATGGCTTTCATGCCGGTGAGATGCTGGCCGATTTCATCGTGCAGTTCTCGGGAAAGGAACCGGCGTTCTTCTTCCTGAATGTCGAGAATACGACGCGAGAGCTGACGCGTGCGTTCGCGTGCGTCGTTCACCTCAATGAACAGATTGGCGAGGTTCAGGGTTACCGCAAGTGAGCGGCCGATCTCGTTGCCTATCTTCAGCTCTTCGTGATTCAGGGGGCGCGGTTCGTTCGTTCCGAGCAGGAGGACGCCGATGGTCTGTTCAGCCGCCACCAGTGGGAATATCGCGATGTGGCGCCAAGACTCCGTGCCGCCAAACGGACTGGCGGCATCGCTCATCTGGAGGTGTTCCCCATCGACGATACGGTCAAGAAGATCGAACAGGTCTCCGTCTAGCGGACAGCTTCGGTTGGTATCGCCATCCGAACCGGTGAGACAGATGAAGCCGTCCGGTTCTCCGTGAAGCGACCATACCTCGGTCAGAGGGACCGTAAGCAATTTGCGGATGTTCTCCGTCGCGGCCTGCGCGGCGTTGCGCGCGGACAATGATCGGAGGATCGCCTGGTCGATGGAGTGAAGACCTTGCAGTCGCAGATTCAGTCGCTGCAATGCCTCCTCCGCATCGCGACGGGTGCGAACCTCTTCCCGCAGGGAGGTGTTCGCTTTGGCAAGGTCGGCAGTGCGTGCGGCGACCTTTTGTTCCAGGACCTCGTTCGCTTCACGCAGCGCATGCTCGGCACGGACAATGCGAAACAGGGCTTCAATCCTTGCGAGCAGTTCGCGGTCTGGGATTGGTCGGACGATGTAGGAATCCGCACCGATATCCAGGCCTTCGATCTGCCGGTCAGGTTCGATGACGCTGGATGAAATGAGGCAGATAAAGAGGTTGGCCAGACGTTCGTTTGCTTTGAATTCACGGCAAAGATCCATCCCGTTGACGTCGGGGAGTTGTACGTCGAGCAACAGCAGATCGGGAATATCGCCGCGCAACGCTGCACGGCATTCCGCCCCGTCGCCGCATTCGGTTACCGCAAAACCCTGATCGCGAAACAGTTCGGCCAGCGCGAGACGCGTGATGGGATTGTCATCGACGACAAGAATCGTTTCGCGTTGATTGCCTGGTGCTGCTGGCATGGCGGGAGCATGGCCGAGGAGAGCTTGGTGGAAAGGGTAAAACCTTGCTTTTCCGCGACGCCACCGGACCGGACTCAACGCCGAATCCAGCGGGTGGCTTCAGCAACGGTCCACTGGAATTTACGTTCGTGTTCCCTCATCAGAAAGGGGAGGTCGGTGCGGTGGTCCAGTTCGAAATCTGAAGCGAGGGCTTCGTGGAGTGAAGCGAGGGTTCGCACTTCTTTGCCGTCCCGTTCGAATCCGCCCAGCCAGTTTTCGCGCGGCGTGTATTCTTCAAGCCAGGTGCACGGGGTCATGATCAGCAACTGTCCGCCGGGATTGAGAAGACCCGACAGGCGCGAAAGGCATGCCTTCGGATCAGAGAGTCGGCAGATCAGGTTCGCCATCAGGATGACATCGAAGCCGGAAAGATGGTCGCGCAGATCGGTTGCATCACCCTGTTCGAACGAGACGCGGGTTCGGTTGATTGCGGGATCAACGGTGGCGCTCGCCTCGTTGCTGAGGCTCCCTTCGACGGTATAGCTGTAGTTGGCGGAACCGTCAGTGACCAGCGCACTGGCTGCAGTGACGAATTTTTGAGAGAAGTCGATGCCGATGACTTCGTGACAGTGACGCGCGAGCTCAAAGCTCGAACGGCCTACCGCGCATCCGAGATCAAGCGCCCGGGCGCGGTCTGACACTCTCGCCGTATCGAGGCATTCGGTGATGCAACGGACCGGGTAGTTCAGCGCGGATACGGGGCCGGATTCCCAAGGCAGCAGATCATCATCCTCACCGTAGTGGAAATGGAGGTATTCCGAGACGGCGCGATCGGTTTCGTAGAAGTTGGGCATCACGCGCTGAGCGCATTCTCCAGATAAGGCGCGGTTTTGTAATTCTCGAGAATCACCGTTGTCTCACCGTCGCGGAACATGCGCACTTGAGGGATGTTGATTTCTGGTGTCTTGAACGGGGCGAAGAGAATGTCGTCGTGGGTGGCGTTGTGCTTTTTGGCAAAACGGTCGGGCGTGAGGTTGCCGCCGAGATGGTCGCTGCGGCCGGTGGCGACGTGGATTGTGCCGCGAATCTTTTCGTCCTGAATGTCACGACCGCTGACGGGAAGTTCCTGGGTGCCAAAGCCGAGTTCGCCGAGTTCGCCGGTTACCGGGTCGTCTTGCAGTTTGGTGTTGTGCGCTTTGATCGTTTCGCTGTTTCCCGAGATAAGTTCTGCCTGATGGATTCGTCCATCGCGGACGTTCATTACGCCCAGAGTGCCATCCGAGTATTTCATCGGGAACTGGCCTTCAGCTCCGGTGGGAACGAAGTAAACTTCGCCGGCGGGGAGATTGGCGACATCGGGTTTGTCCGGTGGACAAAGACCGTGACTCTTTTGGGCCTCCTGTTGTCCGCAAATCAGTTTGAGCGTGAGCGCCCGGCCCTTGACCTCGTAGTCGATCTCGAATTCGTCGGCCTTGGTCAGCGCCGCGCGAAGTTTCTCGGCTTCCACGCTGATTTCATTGTAGTCGACCGCAAGACCGCTGCTGAGAATGATTTCGTTTAACCCATGCAAGGTGGCGCCTCGGAAACCGATCTTCTTCGCCCAGGCCGTGAGCGGCGCGGTTGCTGAGTAGGTGGAGATGCAGAGTATGATATCGTATTTTTTGTATATATCCTCCTCCAGGCTGACCTGGGCCCCGTTGGTGTCGAAGGCTTCGTCCTCCATATCGAGGTTGCTGCCGCCGGTTACTTCGTAGGCAAACATCTCGCCGCCGGTCCAGCCAAGTTCAGCCATTACGCCATTTTGGAAAGCCTGATAGAAATGTTCGTATCCGTGTTTCTGGATTGAGTATTCCTCGTTGTCCAGGAAGGCGAAATCCTTCACGTCACGGGGATCATTGAGATCGATCAGGATGCAGACTTTCTGTTCTCCGGCCGCGCCGAAGACTGTTGACATCAGTCGCTTTAAATCAAATTCGGGAAAATTTTTGTCCATGGTCTTGAATTCGTCAGCGCAAAAATAGCCGACCCTGCAAAGTTGGCAACGCGATAAATTTTCAGAACTTCTTCAGGACCGGGTTCTGGGCACCGGGTGATTCCTCGGTCGCTTCAATTTGGCCACCCGTTGGCGACGACAAAGAGGCGATCGGTTTCCTTTTGATCCCGGTTGTAGGCGGCGATGTGTAAGGAATTGGGGGACTGGGTGAAATGCTTTGCGACGGTTCGGGCGAACTCAGTGCCGGAGATGGATTCATCCGTTCGCGTTAGCCAGAACGGTTTGTTGAGAATGGTGAAGCGGGGAGAGGTGGCTGCCTGGGTTTCGATCAGTGCAGCGAGTTCACACTCATGGATCCAGATTCCGCGGAGGTGACCGGGAGCCAGTTCATTGGGCCCTTCCGTGACGGCCTTGTCAGAAGGATGCTGGTAGATTCGGCCCTTCACAAATGCGTGATGAATGTCGATCTGCCCGTGGACGCGGGTGCTCAGCGGGAGTTGGTGGTCACGGAGGTGTGCGATTTTCCTTTCCAGACTATCAGCGGTATTGGGGCCCAGGTATCTCGGAATCGCGTCGTCCAGGGCCGGTGTCCTCAGGTAGAACTTGATCGCCGTCTCCCAGTGGACGAGGCGCGCGGCTTCATCACGAAAAACGAAATCGATCTCCCCAACCGTCCGATCCTCGTCCCGGACCTGCCGGCGATGGTCGATGATTTCAACGTTCCGGATATGTTTCAGCCAGAAGTGCACGAGGTTTTCAAAGTAGTGACCAACGCGATGTTCCTTCCGTTCACTCATGAAAAAACTCAGGCGGGCGATGTCTATGTCCGTTGTCAGAAGCGGAGGGAAAGAGTCGGCGTCGCCAAGATTTAGCAACGGCGGGCTTGAGATTGCCCACGAGAGATCCCGGGAAAACTGAGTTTCGTTGGTTGTCTTTGACAAAACGGGACGGGCTGAGTTCTGCACTGGGACGAGACTAGGCGCATCGCGGGGTAAGTCCACAAGTGCCATTTGACGCGGTGGCCCTAGCCGACGTCTCACCGTGCCTGAAATCACGATCCTAGAACTTCCGGGATGGACTAAGTTCCCGCTCGCACTAAACTGCCCGTCTATGAGCACCGAAGCTCCGGCAAAACACAAGAAAGTCAATTTACGCCGCCCTGATGTCATGGAAATGGTCCAGCAACAGGTGGAAGGCCATTATCGCAGCAGCTTGGTCGAACTGATTCGCAGTCAGGGGAACGTCTTCGCCGCCGGCGGCATTACGGTCAAGTTGGCCAAGGAATTCGGGTTTTGCTACGGCGTGGAACGTGCGATCGATTTGGCCTACGCGGCCCGCAAGGTTTTCAAGGAGGACACGATCTGGCTTTTGGGAGAGATTATTCATAACCCCGAGGTGAACGATCAGATCAAGAGCATGGGGATTCTCACGATTTCACAGCGTCCGACTCAGGATGAGCTCGAAAAGGTGCAACCAGAAGATGTGGTCATCATCCCGGCATTTGGCACTGAGGTGGACACGCGTGCGATCCTTGAGGCCAAGGGATGCCGACTGGTGGATACGACCTGCGGCGACGTGATGAGTGTCTGGAAGCGCGTCCGTCAGAACGCCAAGGAATCGGTGACCAGCATCATTCATGGCAAGTCGTGGCACGAAGAAACGATGGCGACCAGCTCCCAGGCCACTGCGCGGCAGGGACAATATCTCGTCGTCTACACGCTCGAAGAAACGGACTATGTCTGTAATTACTTTCTGAACGGCGGCGACAAGGATGAATTCATGGAGAAATTCAAGGGTGCCTACTCGCTCGGCTTTGATCCGGACATTCACTTGCAGGCTATCGGCGTGGCGAATCAGACCACGATGATGCGCGATGAAACCGAAGAGGTTCAGCGCCGTTTTAAGGCCGCCATCGAAAAGAAATACGGAGCCAAGAAACTCCCTGACCATTTCAGATTCTTTGACACGATTTGTGGTGCCACCCAGGAGCGACAGGACGCGCTCTCAAAATTGCTGTCCGAGCACCTCGATATGCTGATCGTCGTAGGTGGCTACAATTCCTCCAACACCTCCCATCTGGCGGAAATGGGTAAAGCGGTGCTGCCCACCTACTTTATCAAGAACTCCCGCAAAATGGTCAGCCCGGAACTCATCTCGCACTATAAGCAGCGCGAGAAGAACGAGTTGGAAACCAAGAACGAGTTGGAAACCAAGAACGAGTTGGAAACCAAGGATTGGTTGGCGACGGAAGGGGACCTGACGATCGGGATCACCGCCGGTGCCTCTTGCCCGAACAACCTGATCGAAGATGCCATTCGCCGTCTGTTCGAGCTTCGCGGCATTTGTGTCGACGATCATCTCGGTAACTGATCGGTCACCCCGGGCATGCATTTCAACCGGGAACAGTTGGAAAAACGCGAGCGGGACACGCTCGCCCCGTTTGCCCAATTCTCGGACGCCTCCCGCGGTCGCGCCTTCGGAG
Organism: Limisphaerales bacterium; assembly: GCA_047608975.1. Taxonomy (GTDB): domain Bacteria; phylum Verrucomicrobiota; class Verrucomicrobiia; order Limisphaerales; family JAYPXF01. Next base: position 48,384 of record JBLFYM010000007.1, read on the forward strand.
AAGACGCCCCGGATTTCCGTACCCAGTATCAGCGTGACCGCGACCGCATCACGCATTCTCGCGCGTTTCGTCGTCTTGAATACAAGACCCAGGTTTTTCTCAATGGCACCGGCGACGAACTGCGAACTCGCCTGACGCATACCATGGAGGTGGCCGCGATCGCGCGGAATATCGCCCGCGCATTGGGGCTCAATGAAGACCTCACCGAGGCCATCGCGCTCGCCCATGATCTCGGGCATCCCCCTTTCGGTCACAAGGGCGAGGAGACCTTGAACGAACTCATGCGGGCACATGGTGGGTTTGAGCACAACGTGCAAAGCCTCCGCGTGGTGGAGCAGTTGGAAGAAAAGTATCCCAATCATCCCGGACTGAATCTGACTTGGGAGGTGCGCGAAGGGTTGATGAAGCATTATCGCTCTCAGGATCATCCCAGCAAACGCGCTGACTTCGACGCGCAGAACTCCTCGCTGGAAGCACAGGTCGCGAACCTTGCCGACGAGATCGCCTACTACAGCCACGATCTCGACGACGGACTCGAAAAGAACCTGCTGGACGAGGCGCTACTCGAACGCGACGTCGAGATCTGGAGTCTTTCCGCCGAGCGCGTCCGTCGCGAGCATCAGGATCTGGCGGCGGAATGCCGCCGTTACTTCACCATCCGTTGCATCATCGACGATCAGGTCAAGGACGTCATCGCGCACTCTTGGGAAGCGATCACGAATTCTGGCGTCCAGACCACTGACGAGGTTCGCCTACATCCCCATAAACTCATCAGTTACAGCGATCGGCGCCGATTGCTTAACTTGGAACTTCGCAAATACCTCTACGCGAACCTGTATTACCACCCCGAAGTCCATGAACCGCACAAGCGCGCCATGCGCTGGCTCGAAGGCGTTTTTCATCATTATCTAAAACACCCCGCCGAGATGGACGCGTCCTTCCATCGACGGATCGAGCAGGATGGAGAACGTCGCGCCGTGTGCGATTTTCTCGCCAGCATGACCGACCGCTTCGTCATTCAGCGATTCGAAGAGATCGGGTAGGGAAGCATTGAGCTGTGACCGGCCGGCGTGGAATTGCCGCCGAGCGCAAAACTTTCACACATTTTTCGTGGCCCGAGTCCGGTGGAATCTGCTAAAGCCTGCGTCTTAATCGATGGAAGTTTCCGTTACTGTTCACTCCAGCCAGTTCCCTCAACAACTCGAGGCGGAGCTGCTCGAATCACTGCGTAAACGCGTACTCAACCACAAGTTCCTCTATGAGGGGCGGCGGCAGGCGCGCATGTGGGAGGCCACGCATCAGCAGCACTCCCCTGCGCGCAACGATGCCGAATGCCAGACTCTTTTTATGGAGACCTTCGATTCGGTTGCGAAGCTCGTCAAATCGCCGGCGGTCCACATCATTGGCTTGGGTTGTGGCAGCGGAACGAAGGATATCCAGCTGCTGAACAAGATTCGAAATCTTGGGAAGATGCTCGTTTACACCGCCTGCGATACCAGCGTCCCGCTCGTGTTGATAGCCCGGCAAAAGGCACTCGAGATTCTCGATGGACGACAGGTGCATGACCTGGTGGCAGACCTTCTGACGGCTGAGGATCTCGAACGGATTTTAATCACCCAGACCACCGGGAATTCCACCCGCGTACTTAACTTTTTGGGGATGATTCCCAACTTTGAACCGGGCGCGATTCTGCGCCGGCTGTCCACCTTCTTGCGGCCAGAGGATATCCTGGTATTCAGTGCAAATCTGTCTCCCGGTGAAGACTATCGGGCGGGTGTCGAACAGGTCCTGCCGCAATACGACAATCCGGAAACGCGCGCTTGGCTGCTAGGCGCGTTGGGGGAAGTGGGCATCGAACCTGAAGATGGTGAGTTGGAATTTGGCATTGAGGAAGATTCCGAGGGCAACGGTCTGCTCCGTATTGTGGCCACGTTTGTATTCGCGAATGAACGGACGATCCCGATGAGCGGGGAAGAATTCCGCTTCCTTCCGAAGGACCGTTTCCGCGTGTTCTATTCCTATCGGCATACCGCCAAAACCGCCCGGGACTGGCTGAACCGCGAGAACATCGTGGTCATCGAAGAGAAGGTCACCAGCAGCGGGGAAGAAGTCATCTATGTTTGCCGCAAGATTCTGCCTGAAGGCGGTGCCGGGGAACCGCGCGCGATTCCTTCAGCGAAGAAGTAGTTTCCGCTGACTTGCTTGCAGGCACGCCTCGGCTTGCACCCGCTTGGCCATGCAGATAAGTATGGCGCACATGATTCGCGGGTTGATATTTGATTGTGACGGAACTTTGGCAGACACGATGCCTCTTCATTGGCAGGCTTGGCAGAGCGTCTGCCAGCAGCACGGAGTTCGCTTCGAAGAGGAGCGGTTTTACGCTTGGGGCGGAATCGGTTCCATCCAGATTTTCCAGACGCTTAAAGACGAGCAAGGACTGGACATTGATCCCGTTGAACTCAGTCGCCAGAAAGAGGAGGCATTTTTTCCCTTCGTTTCCGGGGTCCTACCGATTGAACCCGTCATCCGGGTGGCCCGGGAGCATCGTGGCCAGATCCCGATGGCAGTGGCGACCGGAGGTAAACGCCGGAACTGCGAAGCGGTGCTGAGAACTTTGGGCGTGCTCGATTGGTTCGATGCGATCGTCACCAGTGAGGACGTGACGAATCAGAAACCCGATCCCGAGATCTTTCTCCAGGCCGCCGAACGCATCGGAATACCGCCGGAGGAATGTCGCGGATACGAGGATACGGACCTTGGTATGCAGGCGGTTCGCGCGGCGGGGATGGATGCGGTGGACATCCGCAATTTACTGGGTTCCCCGGCTTGAACAATCGGTTCATTTCCTCATGATGCGTCGCGTCCCGGACGTCCCTAAGGCAGTCTGACTCAAAAACTAAAATCAATGAGCGAACAGAGCGTCATACTCATCGTCGATGACGAGCCGAAGAATCGGCATTTGCTGGAGGCAATTCTCGAGCCTGAAGGCTATCGTCTGATCTTTGCCGAGAACGGCCAGGAGGCATTGCGCCAGACGATTGAGAATCGTCCCGATCTGGTTTTGCTCGACGTGATGATGCCCGATATCACCGGGTTCGAGGTGTGTGATCTCATTCGCCAGGATCCCGACCTGGCCGAAATCCCCGTCATCATGATCACTGCCCTGGTGGACAAGGAGTCCCGACTGAAGGGGATCGATGTCGGAGCCGATGATTTTCTCAGCAAGCCGGTGGACGCATTGGAACTCAAGGCCCGCGTCAAAACGGTCACCCGGCTCAACCGTTATCGCAGCATTGTTTCAGAGCGTGAAAAGTTTGAGCGCATTGCCGATTTTGGGTCGGACGGATTTCTGCTGCTGAATCGAGGAAACGAAATCCATTACGCCAATGCGCGGGCGGCTTCGTTCCTCGGTCTCGGCGAGGCTTGTATGGGTCAGGATTTCTTCGCGGTGACAGATGCGGCTTTCCAACGGGAGCCTTTCCCCGCGTGGGAAGAGTGGGTCACCGCGGATGCCGTAGATACCAAGGCACTTCGTTATCTCGTAAGACCTGAAAGCGCCAAAGGTTCAGCAGTGTGGTTACAGGTTGAACTGTTTCATCTGCCGCAGACCGGCCGAGGCGAATGGTTGGTGAGGCTTGCCAATGTCACCGGGCTCTTGGTGCAAAAACGGGATTTCTGGAACTTTCACAAGATTCTTTCGCACAAGTTGCGCACTCCGCTGAACGGGCTGATTTCCAGCTTGGACATGATTGCGGATCCGCAACATCGCCTGTCCACTGAAGCTCTGAATCTGGCGACCGATGCCAAGGAGAGCGCAAATCGGCTCAATGATCAGATCAAGGACATCCTACAGTTCATCCAGGCACCGAAGCATTCGCAGAGTGGAAGTGGTATGGCGATCCAGGAAATCGAGGCGAAAGCGCGGCAGGTGACCGCATCGTTCCCAATGGGTACGGTGAAGCTGGGAGTGGAGGTCGATGAGTCTCTTCGTGAAAGCAAAGTTGCCCTGGGGGAGCGCTCCTTTGATCTCATGCTTGGCGAGCTGATTGAGAACGCCCAGAAATTCCACCCAAAAATGACTCCGGACATTTCGATTAGGGTTGCCAAAATGGGCGAGGATCGCGTCTCCATCACTGTTGGCGATGATGGCGTGACGCTCGACGCGGATACTTTGGCGAATGCGACGCGCCCCTACTATCAGGGTGAATCGAAGTTCACCGGTGAAATCGCGGGCATGGGTCTGGGGCTGGCGATGCTCAATTCGATCATCTGGGAATCTGGCGGTTCTCTCCGGCTTTCCAATCGCGAATCCGGTTCCGGTGTGGAGGTCACGATCGCCCTTCCGCTGATCTGCTAAGGTCGCGGCGATTTTTTGTAAGATCGCCCCGCCCGGCCGCTATACCCCATTGATGGCCACGAATTCAGAAATCACGGGACGAACACCGACGGACGAAACCCGGCTCGTGCGGGAGGTTCAGGCCGGTGATCTCAAGGCCTTTGAACCGTTGGTAGACGCCCATCTCGATCATCTGCGCGCCTTCATCGCATTGCGGCTGCCCAAGCCTCACCTCATCAACGAAATTGCGCACGAAGCGTTCATCTTCGCGTTTAACAACATCGGGAAATTCGACGCCGGCAGTAATTTTCACGCTTGGCTCCGGGCGATTGCTCACAATCTGGTGCGGGCTGAACTACAGCGCTTCGCCCGCGAGCAGCAGAACCAGCTCAACTACGCAACGCATCGGATGCTCGCCGAGGATCTGGCCGCCGCGCCGACTTCGCCGACCGAGGTCAGCCCGGCCATCGATCACTTGAAGGACTGCGTCGATTCGTTGCCCGAGAAACTCCGCCAACTCGTCAAGCTGCGGTACAGCGAAGAGGTGCCGGTTGAGTCCATTGCTGACCGGCTTGAGCGCAGCCAGACGAACATCTGGCAGATGCTGTTTCGGCTCCGCAAACAGCTGAAGCAGTGCGTCGAGTCCAAGCTCAAGACATGATCAGCGACGATCAGCTCATTGCCTATCTCTCGGGCCAGCTTCAGGGCCCGGAACAGCAGCGCTTGGAAGATCAGCTTGCGGAAGATCCCGCGGCGCTGCGGAATTTGGTCGAGCAGGAAAAGATGGAGACTGCGCTCTCCATGCTGCTTGCCCAACCTGACCGGAGTCAGGTCAAGGATTCCATTTTGGCAATTGTCGAAGGTCCGGCCGAAGGAGAGGTGAAAAGCCGGATTCGGGAACAGGTTGAATTTGAAACGAAGCGCAAGTCAACGCCGCCGCCGCCCGGGAGAAAGCGCGGATTCCTGGCGTGGTTCAAGGAACTCCCGGTGGGTATCCAACTCGCGAGTCTTGGTGCGTTTGCGGTGCTCTGCTTTATCCTGGGGCGACCTTCCGGAGGCGGCGATCAGTTCGCTCACAAACCCGGAAAACCTGCGACCACGAGCCGCGATAAACATCCGAAAAGCCGTGATCCCGTTGCCTGGCCATTCGCAGCAGCCAGCCCCTGGAATACTCCGATCGGATCGGCGGCCAGCTACGCCGAACCCGTTGGAGTCGATTTAAAACTGGGAGCGATCATGTTCGATTCGGAGCGAGTGCATCCTCGATTGCAGGCGAAGGCGGGTGATCCCGTAGGACGAATTTTCAGTGGCAACGATCCGATCCCGGTTGCGACGCTGCCACTGCCCTTGGATCGCCTGAACGGTGCTTCAAAATTTGCCATCGTTTCTCCGGACGGTAAGACGCTCTACGACGTGAGCATGGGGCGGCGCGATGGGAATGATGTGCGGGCGAATCTCGTTCGCGTTGCTGATCTCTGCGGTTCGGGTGTGGCTCCTGATTACGTGGCGACCACGCCGTCCGGACTGAGCGTGTATGCCGGCAGTCTGGTTGAGAGCGAATTCAGCGCACCGATCCACCGCGCCATCGGAGCGATCGCGGATGCCAGCATCGTCAGTCAGCGCGCGGACGGAACGGCGCATGTGTGGCCTGCACCGCGCGCTCCTCGGAACCACGGTTTCAAACCAGGCGGGAATCTGTACGTCGGTTCATTGCTCGCGATTCCTCCAAGCGTAGATGTTGCTACAATTGGCGTGGGGGATTCGGGACCCTTGTTCGAAATAGCCCGGGCCATGCAGGACTACGGCGTCTACATCAAAGACACAGTGGTAGGTCATCCGAGCAACATCGATCCCCAGCAACCAGCGCCGCTTCTATTTTGTGGCGATCTCAGCAATGTCACGCTCCCTCCGGACTTTCAGCAGCAACTCGCCTTGCTCACCCGTCATCTGAAAGTTGTGGAGAACAACGGCCCCAATCGCATGGGCGGAGGCGGCACCCCGCGGCGACCCGGCGCGCCTTCGTTTGTGAAGCCGTAGCAGTCGCGAGAATTCAGCAGAATTCAGTGATTGCCAGAATCGAGTAATGGATATCATTCAAAGAAAAGGGGTGGCCATAAGCAATTTCTTGGGCTCCAGATCAGCGCGTGCCCAACGAAATGCCGTGTTGTGCGCCGTGATTGGAATCGGTCTGCTTGCCGCAGTCCAACTACTGATGGGCGCGACCGTGATGACCGGCAAGCCCGGTGACGTTCCCCAGTTTCTCGATGCGGCTTGGCGGATAAATCACGGCCAGATTCCCCATGTGGATTTCTACTCTCATCTCGGTTCACTTCCCTACTACATCACCTGGTTTGGAATGAAGATTTCGGGGCCCAATACCGGCGCAATTTCATCCGGCAACGTCTGTTTCATGTTGATCGCGTCCGGGCTGACTTTTCTCCTCCTTCGTCGCCGCACAAGTGGATTTTTAACATTCCTGTTTACAGTCTTCGTGGCGTTTCTGGCAACCGCTCCGCGCCCACTGGGCGATCCATACTTTTTCAACGACTATGCCATGCTTTACAACCGGCAGGGCGAAGCACTCCTGCTCGCACTGGTCGTAGGTGTGATGATTCGTCCGCCGAGCGAGTCAAAGAGTTGGTCAGTGGCGGATGCCGTTTGCTGCGGTTTTCTTTGGCAGTGCCTCTTATGGATCAAGCTCAGCTATTTCACCGTCGCAGCGGGCTTGATTGTGTGCGCTGTGCCGCTCCAAACGCTTACGTTCAGAAACGCACTGATCCTGGGCGCATCTGCAGTTTTGTGGTCCGCAATTTATCTGCTGGCGACCGGAATTCCGGTCAGCGCCTTTTCGGCGGACATGGGAATCATGGCAGATGCGCAGGATTTTTCCGGCAAGATCAAGGTCGTTGCGATTCAGTTGTTCAAGCACGTGCATATGCTGCCGTTGTTGCTGCTGCTGGCCTGGGAAGCCATGAACGCTCTTCGCCGTTCAGGGCAGCCCCCGATTCATGCAGTCGTAGCGATGCTGCTGTTGGCCGGCAGCGCCCTGCTGATGCTGTCATCAAACGCCCAACGGACCGATCTTCCGCTCCTGGCTGTAGCGTGTCTGGTGGGGGTTGAGCATGTCCGTAGATCAGAAACAGTGGTGCCGGCTGATCAGATCAAACCGATCCCGATTATTGGAGCTTCGGTAATCCTTATCATCTACCTCCTACCCATTCTGCTCGCGGATGCGAAGGCCTTTCGGAATGCCGCTTTTAACAAAATTCAGCATAAGCAAACAGCGGCCGAACTCCAGCGGACGCAGTTGAGCGATTTCATTATGATGGCTGACGGTGAAACTGCGGGAACGATATCGAACTATCAGGATCGTCTCATCAGTGGGTTGAACCTCATCCGTAGTCAAGCACCGGGGCTCAAAATCCGTCCGCTTGTGTTTGCCAACCCATTCGAATTCGCGTTGGGGCTCCCACCATCACGTGGCGGCGCAATCTGCATTGCCTACAATACATTGAATGCAAAATCACATCCGTCGTTTGCGCGAATAGTCGGCGACGCTACACATGTGATGGTGGCCAAAGATGGACCGGAAATGACGTCATTGTTCGGCGACGAATTGAACGCGTTCAAACTCTTGAAAACTGACGAATCAGAACATTTCATCCTCTACGAACTCTCCCGCGACCCGCCCCGCTGAACACTCCCCAATGAGTGAATTGCGTAGGTATTCTCTAGGGAGTCGGTCATTTCCCACCGCTCCTTGCCATTCTCTAACGGTCAATTCTGGTGACGTATTCGGGACTGTGATCGACCCACTACGATCATCATAGAGGCTCTTAAGGATTGGGTCCAATGGGCGAATGAAACCTCCCTTTTAAAATTCAGCCGCCGATTAAGTCGGCGGCTTTTTCGTTGGCTGGGAGGGAGGGAGTGTCAGGGCAACAGCCGACAAGGAGGTGGGTTTGGGGAAACCCGAGGAAACCGACCATTGCCCCGACGATTAGAGAATGCGCCGTAGAGACTACGGAATCAAGAAATTACTCTTTCGATAAGAACTGCCGTGTTGCCTCAAGAACGCGCAACTGATTCCTGACTGCAATCACCTTGTAAGAGAATGTCTCAAGTGGAATCTCTTTGGTTTGGGATAGTGCGTCAGCGGGATGAAGAACCAGTTTGCCACCGTTCCAACGAGCCCCCAAGGGCTGTGACCTCGGGTTGCTCGGTCTCGGATTTCTCCACGGTGTGCCGAGCCCAACCACTGGAGGGGCGAGCTTGCGAGTCCGTACGGCGATATGTCGGGTGGTATTAGCCCTTGCCGCTGAAGTAGTCTTCCTTGTCCTTGAACAGCACGTTAAAGGTCGTCATCGAGCCGTAGCAACGAGTGATGTATTGCTGGATGTCAAACTTGTCGGCGGAACTCATATCCGTCTGGGAATTGACCCGTTGTTCCCAGACGCGGAAGTTGCTTCGCATCATGACAAACTGGTGGAAGAAGGCTTCCAATTCGAGCTCCTTGGATTGCAGCGCGGTGTCGGCCGGTTGCATGATCAGTTTGCCTCCGCGCCAGCGTTCGCCGAGTCCAGCGACTGATTCCATCGGATCGCTGAGCGGGAGTTTTGCGGAGGAGGCTGAAACGATCTCTTCGATGAGCTCGCTTAGCGGGCGTTCCAGTCCGGCGAGTGCCGCGGTTGCGGCTACCGGTTGAAGATCGCTCAGGCCCGGTGCGATGTCGCGGGTTGCATTTCGTTGAAATGCACTTTTGCGGTGGTTTCATCGAGGGCTTTTACGGCGCCGATCCCGTGATCCGGGTGACGCACTTTCATTCCAATGCGCAGGTCTTCAATCTTCATGACTCAATTCCAAAATGTTCGTTGAGGGGTTTCTGGTAATCCTCGATGCGACCTTCCAATACGTCGCGCACGAGGACTTCACGGCCGGCATGGGCCGATTCCACGATGGCGTAGGCACAGGCCAGATTGATCAGTCCCTCGCGTCCGTCGGTTTCCGGTTGCTGTCCGCGACGGATGGCGTCCAGCCAATCGTGTTGGGCGAGTGCAAATTCATTCTCCAGTCCAAAGGGCTGGTCGGCGGCGCGGGTTTCCGCTGTGGCTTGGGTTGCATAGAGTGCGCCGATGCTCTGTGGGGCGGGTTCGCCGGCGAGATGGATCTGGTTTCCCGAGACGCGTCCGTTTGTGCCGTAGAAGGTTGGCCCGTTACCGAGAACGGTATTGGTTGCCGCGCCCGCCCAACTTCCGAAGAGAGTCCCGGTGACTCCGGTTTCGGTATCAAAGCTGGCGTAGAAGGTGTCGTCGGCATCGCATTCGATTTCGTTGGTCACCGCGCCGCGCTCGTCGAAGGTGAATCGACGGGTTTCGGTGACGGTCGTGCGGGCGCTGACCGATCGGATCTCGCCGCAAACCTGGCGGACCATGTCGAACTGATGCACGCCGAGGTCGAGGCTGATGCCGCCTCCTTCCACGATGCGATGTCGCCAAGGGGTTTCGGCGACGATTCGATTGGGTGCCCACCAGGTTCCTATATTGCCGAGCAGTGCCATCTGGGGATTGCCGAGTGGCCCGCCGGAAAATGCCCATCGCCATTGCCGCGCCAGCAATCGTTGTCGCGCATTCTCAAAAACCCCGAAGGTGATGCCGGCCTTGCCGGCTGATTCCACCATCCGACGCGCGGCCCGAACGGTGACGGCCACGGGCTTTTGGCTGAGCAGGTGTTTTCCGTGATCGATGGCGCATTGTCCCACGATGTGATGGAGGCCGTGGGTGGTGAAATCGTTGACCGCATCGATCTTACCTTTGGCGATCAGTTTCCGGAAATCGGTGAACACCTCGACATCCGCGATATCCTGGAAATCGGAGAGAAACTCGTCACCGATCCCGAGCGGATCACCGGGAATATCGCTGACCGCCGGGCGCTGCGGATACGCGCCCTCACGGTCCACGTAGCCCCATGCGTCGGCGGCGGTGCGGGAACACATCGCGGTGATCCTGAAATCCTCCACCCCGGCTTCGCGCAAGAGGCGGTAGCCCCGCAGGTGAGCTGCGAGGATTCTTCCACATCCGACAATTCCGATCCGTATCATGGGCGGCCGGGATTACGCGGCAGCGCGAGAATTTGTTCAATGTCGGAGTGAGTGGTTGAAACTGGAGGTGAAATGGGCGAAGGGATCATTGCTCGGAGGCTGAATATCAAATTTCAATCAAATTCGCCCGCTGACACCCGCCGCTGCGGATTGAAGTTTGGAGTTTGAAGCCTATTTGGGATTTGTAGCCTGACGCTTGGAGCTTTTGCAATTCCACCCGGTTGGCGGGGACTCCACCGTCTCCACTCTCGCTTCCAATCAGACGCCATGTCGGTATTGAACGGCCTTTGGCATTGCCTGAAGAGGATTATCGAACCAAGTTACCGGGCTTCCGGAATCGGAAGTCTGGTCATGAATTTCGTCATCGCGCACAGCGAACTCAAAGATATCCACGAAAAAGTCGAAGCGGGCAAACGCATCGATGAGGCGGATGCTTTGCGCCTGTTTGAGAGTCGCGACATCAACGCGCTCGGCGCGATCGCCAATGCGGTCCGCGCCCGCAAGGTGGGTAATCGGGCGAGCTACATAGTCAACCGTTACATCAACTATTCGAACTACTGCATCCTGTCCTGTCAGTTCTGTTCCTTTGCCCGGAAGAAGCGTGATGCGGACGGCTTCCAGCTCAGCGTTGAGGAGATGGTCACCAAGGCTCAGGAGGCGTTGAAGCTGGGGATCACGGAATTGCACATTGTGGGTGGCCTGCATCCCTCGCTCCCTTTCAGCTACTACACCGACATGTTGCGCGCCTTGAAGAAGGTCGATCCGCGACTGGAGTTGAAATGTTTCACCGCGATTGAAATCCTTCACTTGGCGTGGTTGGCGAAGAAGACCACGCGTGAAACGCTTGAGGAACTCAAGGCGGCGGGGCTGTCTTCGCTGACCGGCGGCGGCGCCGAGATCTTTCGCAAGGAAGTCCGCAAGCAAATTGCCCGGGGCAAGGAGTCGGCGGAGGAGTATCTCGCCGTTCACGACGAATGGCATTCACTCGGTGGGCGCAGTACCTGCACCATGCTTTATGGGCATGTGGAATCGCTCGAGGATCGCGTGGATCATCTTCGGCAGCTGCGCGCGCAGCAGGACCAGTCAGGCGGCTTCACAGGATTCATCGGGTTGCCTTACCAGCCGGACAATAACGACATCGATGTGCGGGTGGCACCTTCGGGATACGACCAGCTCCGGACCATCGCCGTCAGCCGGATCTATCTGGATAACTTCGATCACATCACCGCGTATTGGGTTGGCATGGGGCTGAAACTGGCGCAGGTGGCATTGAACTACGGAGCGGACGATCTTCATGGAACGATCGTCGAGGAATACATCTTTCATATGGCGGGTTCCCAGTCGCCGCAGGCGCACACGGAAGCGGAGATGATCAAGGCCATTCGCGAGGTCGGGCGACAACCGGTGCAACGGAATACTTTTTACGAAGTCATTCGCGAGCTGGAGACGGAAACGAATTCCGTTCCGCAGGCGGCGTGATCGGGTAGGGGAGGGTGATGAATTTGACGATTCGCAGATGAGTGCCAACGACGACATTCCCGAACTGCGTCTTGCCCCGGTGGAATCCCCCGGCTTGCTGGAGGAGCGTCAGCTCCGCGAGCAACGTCGTCTGGATGACAGTCGTGACCAGGCGCTGAATCATTCGCTCGCGCCGTTCCGAGTCGGATCCGTTCCTTACTTCAATTCGGTTCCGTTGACGCGCGGCTTGGAATCGGAGATCCAATTCATGCCCCCGGCGGAGTTGGCGGAGGAACTGCGGAAGGATGAACTGGACGCCGCGCTCGTGAGCATCACCGAAGTTCTTTTTCATGATCGGTACGACGTGCTCGACAGCGTCGCGGTGGCCTCGCTGGGGGAAGTCTATAGCGTATTCCTGGCGCACCGGATGCCGCTGGACGAGTTAAAGACCGTTCATTGCGATCCGGCCTCTTTGACCAGCGTGAATCTGCTGAAGGTCCTGTTCGCCGAACGCGGCCAGGCGATCGAGTTCAGGCAACTGGAAGATTACGGACAGGCGGCCGCTCACGATGCCGTGCTGTTGATTGGCAATCCGGCCATTGATTTCAGACGGGGCGGCAGCGCGTCCGATCACCAGATCTGGGATCTGGGCAGTGCCTGGTATGAACTCACCAAACTGCCTTTCGTCTATGCCGCGTGGGCATTGCGTCGGGGAGTCGAGAACGAGGCCCTCCGTGCCAAGCTACGCGAAGCCCGGGACTTCGGGCGGGATACCCTCGATTTCATCATCGATCACCGCACCGAGTATGACCGGGAATTCCGGAAGGATTATCTCGGTTGGCATATTCACTTTCACCTGGGGGCCGATGAAAAAAGAGGTCTGGCCCGCTTCATTGAACTTCTACGAAAGCATCAGGACAAACCGGTCCACGATGTGAACTTCGTATTCTGAACCATCCTTTCTAATGCTGACGATCCGCGATCTGAAAAAGTCGTTTGGTGGCCGAACCCTGTTCGAGGGCGCCACCATGCAAATCAACTACGGTGACTGTGCCGCCCTAGTGGGCCCCAACGGTGCCGGCAAATCCACCCTCTTTAACCTTATCCTGCGCGAAGACACGGCGGACGAAGGCGAAGTGGAGCGGGACGAATGGACCATGATCGGCTACCTCCCGCAGGAGAGCGAACCCGCCGGAGACGAAACCGTGATCGAAGTTGCGACCGGACGTGCCGGCGAGCTTGAGTCATTGGAGAAACAGTTGGCAGAACTCGAAGCCGCCGGCGATGTCGCTTCCCCCAGCTACTACGAAGCGCAGGGCAAACACGACGCACTTGTGAACCCCCAGCTTGAGGCCAAGGCCAAGAAGATGCTCGCGGGTCTGGGATACAAGGAAGGTGACTTCGACCGCCCCGCCCGTGAAATGAGCGGCGGCTGGATGATGCGCGCCCACCTCGCCCGCATTCTGGCGATGGAACCCGATCTCCTGATGCTGGACGAGCCGACCAATCATCTCGATCTCGTTTCGCTGCTCTGGCTGCAGGCCTATCTCAAGGGCTTTGGCGGCGCGCTGCTCATGATTTCTCATGATCGCGAATTCATGGATGTCCTGACCAAGGACGTCTACGAGATATCCAACAAGAAACTGACTTCTTACAAGGGCAACTACTCCGATTATCTCCGGCAACGCGAGGAGAACTACGAGCGGAACATGGCCAGCTACAAGAATCAGCAGAAGGAGATCAAGGCCCTGCAGGATTTCGCCGATCGCTTCCGTTCAGTTTCTTCGAAGGCCGCCCAGGCGCAGAGCAAGCTCAAGCAGATTGAGCGGATGGACAAGCTGGAGAAACCCATCACGCCGCGCAAACCCTTCCGCTTTCAGTTCCCGCAACCCGCCCGGGTTGGCCAACGCGCGATCATGCTCGAAGGCATTCATCAGGCTTACGGCGATGTCAAAGTCTATGAAGGGATCGATCTGGTCATCGAACGTGCCGATCGCATCGCGCTGGTGGGACCGAATGGCTCAGGAAAATCGACGCTGATGAAAATTCTCGCGAACGAGTTGGAGTTCCAGCAGGGCACCCGCAAGGAAGGGCACAACGCCCGGATCGGTTACTTCAGCCAGCATCGTTCCGCGACGCTTGATCCGAACAATACGGTCTTGGATGAAGTCATGCTGGCTTCGGACATGATCAAAGAACAGGACGCCCGCGCGATTCTGGGTTCCTTCATGTTTCCAAGGGAAGAGATCTACAAGAAGACACCGATTCTCAGTGGCGGTGAAAAGAGTCGTCTCAACCTGGTGAAGTTTCTGGTCGATCCGCCCAACGTCCTGCTTATGGACGAACCGACGACGCACCTGGATATTCTGACCGTGGAATCACTCATCCTCGCACTCGAACACTTTGAAGGAACGCTCGTGTTTATTTCTCACGACGTGCACTTCATTCGCAAGATCGCCGCCAAGGTGATCCATGTGAACGAAGGCAGGCTCAAATTCTACTCAGGTGACTACGATTACTTTCTCGAGAAAACGGGGTCTGCAAACGATCCGCGCGCCGCACTGACTTCGCACTGATGAGCGCGATTTAAGGGCTGATCAGTCGGAATAGTAATCCTCCGCGATCTCCCGTGGTATACCCGCTGCCTCGAGCAGCTGGATCTGCGTTTTGGCAAATTCAGCCCACTCGCTGACGAGAATGGATTTATGGCTGCCGTCCCTGAACCCAACCTCGCGGACGAGAGGAGCTGACATGCGCGCGAATCCGTGGAGGTGGTCACCAGGGGAAGGTGTTCGATCAAACAGAAGCGCGATTTCGTGTGAGTTTGACTCTGAAAGGCCCTGAACATAGATGCGGCCACACGCGGCTTCGTTAACGTCAGTGCCATTCGCACGAGCGTTCTCAAACACGGCGGTCGAATGACCGGGGCCGGTAAACGAAGGCAACCACGCATGCTGGACCAGCAACAGCGCGTCTCCGAAACCGTTCGTGTGATAGGGGAACCTGCCGCCGTGATCAGATGCGTAGATCAGCAGGCTAGAGCCCGCCTGCGTGATGCAGTGCTCGTGAGACAGGAATGATTCCCCGAATACCAACGGGTGCGCCCGGTGATATCGCGAGAATGCGATTCCGCAGACGGCTGCCAGAAGCAAGGCAACTGCGGTTCCAATCCGCACCCACCGCCTTCGCCAAAACGGTGTCGAGGGTGTCGACCCATCCTTGGCTGCCATTGGTTCGCTTTTAGTTTTTGAATTCTCTCCCATAGAATATTCGCGATCACGATACGTGAACGTTTCGTGATTTTCGATCTCCCGATTTACGACGCGTAGCGCCCAGCTTGAGGAAAATTGCAAACCGGGAAATCAAAAATACGCGTAATGGGCGTGGGATTTAACCGGGCTGATCCTCGGGTGGATTGAGGATTGTGATGCTGCCGGACACGAGGCGGGGGAGTGAAAACCAAAACGTCCCGCCGCCGCCGCTGAGTTCCTGCTCGACGGAGAACTCCTCCCCGCGCATCGCCCGGAGCCATTGTTCGGAGATGCTTTCCAGCTGCTGCGGATGGTTGGTGAGTACGTCGGCGATCCGCATGCCCTGACGGATTCGGACTGAGAAACGGTTTTCGAATTCCCTTTGGAACGCGGAGTTAATGGAGAGAAACCGGTATTTCAGGTCTAGTCCCACGATCGGATCGCGGTTGCCTTTCAGAATTCCTTTCAGCCGGTCGTGCGCGAGTTCGAGCGCCTCGTGACTGTCGCGCAGACGGGCCTCCGCGTTCTTGCGTTCGGTGATGTCGGTGGAGATACCGCAGACCGCGTACACCTTGTCGTGACGGTCGAACAGGGGGGAACTTGATCGAGATACAGGTGTGCAGGCCATCGCCGTGCGGTTTCCTCCATTGTGAGGGCCTTGCCTTCCGCGATCACGCGCATGTCATTGGCGCGAAATGAGTCCGCCATCTGTTTCGGGAAGAGTTCGAAATCGGTGCGCCCGATCAGGTTGTCTTTCTGCTGATGAAATAGCTCCTCGTAGCGACCGTTCACGAGCAGGTATCTGCCCGCCACATCTTTCAGGTAAACGACGGCCGAGGTATTGTCCAAGATTGCCTGGAAGCGTGGCTGGTTTTCGCGCAGCGCATTCTGGACCTGACGCCGTTCCCTGATTTCGTCGGACAGGTTGCGGAGCAACGGATCGACGCGAAACACGCCCCCCACAAAGCCGCTGAATTCTCCCTGGTTGATGATGGGCACGAAGACCATAAAACCCTGCTCCCGGTTGTCCAGAGCATGAACTTTGGTGACGGTGATTTCCCGCGTCTGACGCGCTTCGAGCAGCATCTTCCGACGGGCGCGATCGAAGTCGAGGTACGATTCATTTCCGCGTTCGGGCGTGACCCCGCGAACGATGGATTCGGGATCCACCCATTCGATGGCCTGCATGTCGGGGTAGTGGCTGAGGTAGAGTCGCGCGTCAAATTCCCAGTCCGCCTTCAACCGGGGACCGCGATTTTCCTAACGTTTGGCCACCCGCACCCAGGTCAGAATGCGTGCCTGAACCTCCGCCTCAACGAGTCGCTCCACGTTCACGGTAGCCCGATACAACATGCGTCGAATCTGCTTTTGCTCGGTGACGCGAATACCCCGCCACAACAGGAATGAAAGTGAGAAGACTGCCAACACGACGGCAAAAAGCTACGCGACACCCGGAGGTGCGCCAATGGTGGAGTGGCTGGAAATAGGCATTCCGGCTGCTTAGGCAGACTCGATGATGAGGTTTCCGTAGGGGGTTGTGTCGGCGGTTCGGATCAGACCGATGGCGGCGGGAACGCGCTGCTTGAATTCCAAATGCGGCTCAAAAGTGATCGCGGCTCCGCCCAGCGCGGTTTGAAAATCATCGAGTCGGTCCGGCGCATGCATCCGAAACTCTTCAGCCATGAAAACCGGACCCACGACAAAGTCGGATACAAATGCCTCAAGGACCTGTGGAATCGACGGGATGCCTTTGGTGAGCGTGAGGTCGACGATCTCAAGCTCGGGCCAGAAGGGGAACGCGTAGTCGCAGATCACCAGCGTGTTGGTGTGCCGGATGCGGCTGAGCAGGTCGAGCAGGCGGGGGTTTAGAATCTTGGTGGTCAGCATTGTTGGTGGCGGGAATTACTTCCGATTCGCGGTTGGCTGGCAACCGGAAAAGTGGAAATTCTCATCCGCTGCGGGAAACCGGACAAAAGGATCGCCGATGGATTACGAAAAGTGTTTTTCCAGCGCGCCATCCGGCGCACTCTGCGGCGGATGAGTTCAGCGCCGATGGTGGCATTGTTGGGAATGGTGGGGTTTGCTGCGGCAAGCTTCGTGTTCGCGCTTGCCGAGTCGGCTTTGTTCTCGCTGGGCAAGTGGCGGGCGCGACATCTGGCAGAGGAATTTCCGAAAGCGGGCGGACAGGTGCTGCGCCTGATCGAACAGCCGCAGGACCTGCTGGCCGCGATCGTGCTGGGCAACACTGTCGCCAATACTGCACTGATGGCGATCGCCATGTGGATGAGCTTCGTCACAGAGGATGCCAATCTCTGGTGGACCATCGGCGGAACGTTTGTGCTGATCCTGTTCGGCTGCGAAGTCGTTCCCAAAACGCTGGCGGTGCGGATGCCAGAACGTTGTGCGCTGCAGTTGGCGGGACCGCTCACGCTGTTTCAAGGGCTGACCGCGCCGATTTTACGGTTCACGCAGAAACTCACCGATCGGGTCCTGTCGCGGATTGTTCCCAAATCATCTCTCACGAGCGGGCTGACCGATCAGGATTATCAGGAGCTGCTGGATGTGGCCGAGCAACGGGGCACCCTGGCGCAGAGCGAGAAGGAGATCATCCTGGAGATCATCAGCCTCGATCAGCAGACCGCCGGGGATGTGATGCTGCCGCGTTCGCAGATGGCGGCCATCCCCTTCGATCTGAGCGTGGAGCAACTGAAGGAGCAGGCGCGCGAACTCAAGCACACCCGTCTTCCCATGTTCGACGAAACTCCGGACACGATCGTGGGGATTCTCAATTCCCGTCAGCTTCTGCTCAATCCGGAGGATAAGTTTGAGGAGGCGATTGAGATTCCCTCCCAGGTTCCCGAGAGCATGAATCTGCTCAAGTTGTTCCAGAGCCTCCAGCGGCAGCGTCGGGGCATGGCGGTGGTGGTCGATGAATATGGGGGCACGGCCGGAGTGGTGACGGTGCAGGACATTCTGGAGGAAATGATCGGCAAGATCCGCACGGAAGGGGAATCCCACGAATTTCTGATGGAGCGGTTGGGGGGCGACAAATGGCGGGTGAGCGGCGCGATGTTGTTGGATGAGTTTCGCAGTGAGTTCCCGGCGCTGCCCGAACGGGAGGATGTGAACACCCTGGGCGGTCTCGTGGTGGCGCTTTCCGAGGTGGTCCCCGCGGAGGGGACGGTGGTGCGGTTTGCCGGCCTGGTGCTGCGGGTGACGGAAGCCACCGAGCGGAGGATCCTTGAGTTGGAAGTGGAGAGCGCCGATATGCTGGGAAGGGTGGAACGCTGATGGCTGCGTTCCTCTGGTTCTCTGCGCTCGTGCTGCTCCTGGCGATTTCGTTCCTGTTCTCCGGGATGGAAACCGGCGTTTTGTCGCTGAACCGTTTCCGGCTGCGGCAACTGAGCCGCGATGGCGATCGGCGGGCGCGCTTGCTGAACCGTTATCTGGCCGAGCCGGAGGCGTTTCTCTGGACGATTCTGGTGGGGAATACGCTCTCGAGCATCGCGGCGGCGGTCATGGTTCTATCGTTGGTTCACGACCGCTATCCCGAAGACCCGTTGCGGTTTGGCCTGTGCGGGTTTGGCATCGCGGTGGTTTTCTATGCCGTGGGTGAGGTGATTCCAAAGACACTTTTTGGGCGCCATCCCAACAGCCTTTGTCTGGCACTGATCACCCCGTTCCGCGTGGCCCGTCTGGTTCTCAGGCCGATCGTGTTCATCGTGGAACTGCTGGTGGGGGGCATATTGCGGAGTGCCGGCGGGAGCACCTTTTCGGGAAACACCTTTGCCAATCGCGAGGAACTCCGTTGGTTGATGCAGGAATCCGGCGCGGGCTTCACGCGGGAGGAACGCGCCATGATCAGTCGTGTCATGGATCTGGAAAAACTCACCGTGCGTTCCCAGGTGATGCGTTGGGATAAGGTGATCTCGGTCGAATCCACCGCCAAGATGGGTGAGGTGCTCGACCTTTCCCGGGAGTATCAGGTCACGCGGATGCCGGTGTGGGAACGGAATGGCAAGTCGCGGAAGATCGACGGAATACTCAGCCTTAAACGCCTGCTCTTCGAAATCGCGATCGATCCGGAGAAAGATGTGGCTGATTACGTCAAGCCGACGCTGTTCATCGACGAACACAAACGTCTGGAGGACGCGCTGCAGCTGATGCAGAAGAGCGGCCACCGCCTGGCGATCGTGGTGGATCGGGATAAGACGGAGATCGGCATTCTGTGCCTCGAAGACATTTTGAGTGTGATTTTTGGGGAGGTGAATCTGTGAGTCAGGAAGAGATCATTGGCGTGATTCTTCAGGGCATTGCGGCTCTTATCCTCGTGCTGTTGAACGGTTTTTTTGTCGCCGCGGAGTTTGCCCTGGTGAAGGTGCGTCGCACGCAGCTCGCTGAATATGTGGAGCAGGGGAACCGCCGCGCGATCATGGCCCAGCACTTGGCGGATCATCTCGATGCCTACCTCAGCGCGGCGCAGCTGGGCATCACTCTGGCAAGTTTGGGGTTGGGTTGGATTGGCGAACCGATCTTCTTCGCTCTGCTGGCGCCGGTCTTCGATGCCATGGGGCTGGTGGAGGAGAACCATGAGGGACTCCGGCACTCGCTGTCGTTCGGGATTGGATTCGGGATCATCACTTTTCTCCATATTGTGGTGGGCGAGATGGCTCCGAAATCCCTCGCCATCCGGCAGCCGGTCACCACCTGCATGTGGGTCGCCTATCCGTTTCATTGGTTCTACGTGGCGATGAAACCGTTCATCCTGGCGCTCAACGCCAGCGCTCTCTGGATTTTGCGCGTGGCCGGGATGGGGGCCGCCGGTGGACATGAACCGGAACATTCAGAGGAGGAACTTCGCTTGCTGGTGGAATCCGCAAATCCGACCCCGGGCAAACGCGATCTGGGTCGTGAATTGATCCTGAACGCCATGGATCTGCGGGAGCTGGTCGCTCGTGACGTGATTCGCCCCCGGCAGGACATTGTGGTGATCGACACGGAGATGCCGATTGAGGAGTGCCTGGACTTTGTCACGAGCAAGCATTTCTCGCGGTTTCCGCTGTGCGTTGGTGGAGACATTGATCGCGCGATCGGCGTGGTACACGTGAAGGATATCTATGCTCATCGGAATGAGGCGAAGACGGCCGGTGATCTCGCCCGGCGTGCCCGCAAGCTGATCTACATCCCCGAGACCTGTCGCCTGGAAAAACTCCTCGAACTGTTCATGGAGAGAAAGGTGCACTTTGCCTTCGTCGTGGATGAGTTCGGCGGGACGGAAGGATCGGTGACCCTGGAAAATGTGCTCGAGGAACTGGTCGGTCAGATTCAGGACGAATTTGATGAGGAGAAACCATTGATCGAAGAGCTGACGCCGACTTCATGGAATCTTAACGGGGATTACCCGCTCCACGAATTGGAGGAGCTCGTTGACGTTGAGTTCGAGGAGGAGGAGATTGCCACCACCAGCGGCATCGTGACCCATCGCCTTGAAGGGTTTCCTCACGTGGGCGATTCCATTCAGGTCGGCGAATTCACACTCACCGTGTTGGAGCTTGACGGAACCACCGTCGAGAAACTGCGGCTTGAGTTGCTTCCCGAGATGGAAGAGCCGCCGAACGAAAAGCAGGGAAGTGCCCGTGGTCAGTAGTCCGCACCGCGGAGGCTCTTCAGAACAGACTTCTGCCAATCGCGAAGCTTAGCCTCAAGATCACCGGCGAGGGCTGGTTTGCTCATGAAAAGGTTGCGCTCTTCCGCCATGTCATCACCCAGGTGGAACAATTCGGGATCCGACTTTTTGGAACCGGCGATGACCAATTTGTAGTCATTGGCGAGGATCACCCGAGGTCCGTTGAAATCTTCTTCAGTGATTTCCAGGTGGTGGTAGTTCACAAAGTTTCGGGTGGCGATGCCGTTCATCAGTTTTGCCAGCGGAGTCGTTCCCTTTTGCAATTCCGGATCGATGTAAGGTTTCAGATTCGCCCGGCGATCTCGGCTCAGATTGAAACCCCAGAAACAGATCGGACTGGGGCGGCGCTTCATGCTGCCATCGAGCAGCGGCACGAGATTGATGCCATCGAGTGGCCGATTTGGGAGGGCCTGACCGGTCAGGGCGCAGAGAGTGGGGAGCATATCGCTGGTCACGGCGTTGACCTTGGTGGCCCGATGCTTTCGGATCTTCGCTGGCCATTCGATCACTCCGGGGACGCGAATGCCGCCCTCATACATGGTTCCTTTTTGAGCGCGCAGCGGAGAATCGGCGACGCCGCTGCTGGGGGTTCCGTTGTCGCCGCAATACCAGAGGAGCGTATTCTCGCGAAGTTCCGCCTTTTTCAGGTAGGTGCGCAGTTTGCCGATCGCGCGATCCATCGCGGTGATCTCGGCATAGCGTTCTCGCAACACCTCACGCAAGGGCCGTTTGACGCGTTTGCCGGTTTCGTTGGAAGTAAGCGAGACGGTCTTATCCGCGAAGCGCGCCGGCAGATTGTCGTAGAGTGCGAGATCCCGTTTCAGGCCGCTGTAGGGCTCATGGGGGGAACCGAACCACACGATGGTGAAGAACGGCTTTCCAGCCCGCTTGGCGCGTCGCGCAAAACGGATGGTTTCGTCGATGATGATTTCCGAACTCTCCCCCCTGATCTGTTTGGGTGGTCCGCCATCGCGGGACAGGACCGGATCAAGTTCGAAGAAGTTGTCATGCGAAAGCCAGTGATCGAACCCCATCGCGCCGGGATTGGTTGGAGAACTCTTTTTCACCGGCCCAAGGTGCCATTTTCCGAAATGCCCCGTCGTATAGCCGGCCTTGCGCATCAGCTGCCCGATCGAGATTTCTTCCGGGCGTATGGAAAAGCCGGGCGAGAATGTGCCATACCGATTCGGATGGCGTCCGGTGAGGACGCTGCCGCGGGTGGGAGAACAGGAGGGATGCGCCGCGTAGAAGCGATCGAGCCGCAAACCGCTGGCGGCCATTTCATCGAGCACCGGAGTCTTCAGATGTGGATGTCCGTTGTAGCCCGTTTCTTCCCAACCATGATCATCTCCCATCAGCAGAATCACATTGGGGCGTTCTGCCTTGAGCGTCGGATTGGCTGCTGCGAGACAGGCGATGATCACGAGGGCAACAAAGGATCGGTGGCCCGTGATCGACAAAACTGTTGTTGAAGATTGGGTTGTCGTCGGGGAGGGGAAGTGCGTACTGTTCATATTGGTTTTTTACTGGGTAGGAAAGTGAATCACGGTGACCAGATCCTTGGCATCGACCTCGCCGGGGTCGTTCTCGTAGATCTCGAAGGGGTGAATGGCAGAGTTGGCTTTGAACACCTTGCCTTGCTCGCGGATTTTACCGGCGGACCAGCCATTGCCGAGATGTTGGTAGGGGCCGATGTGTTTGACCTTGTACACCCGGCACGCCGGGATTTCGCCAGTGATGAATCCTTCGCCGGGATTTGCGGGGCGGCTTGTGGGGCGGCTTGTGGGGCAGCCGATGGTGTAGGTAACCGTTTGTTTCAACAGGTCGAACACGTGATACTGGGAGAACGGTTTCCCTGTGGTCTCAGTGCCACTGTCTTTGAACCAGTTCTTCAGTTTGCCGATATCAGCCTCCATCCGCTTGGGCATCTCCGCCATCGTACAGGAGGTACGGCGGCCGACGAACTGGATGCCGCTGAAAGATTCGCTGCCGAGGATATCGATATGGGAAGCGACCGATCCGGTCTCGACCTGTTCCCTGAGCATGCGCAGACCGCGATCGTAGTCCATGCCGATCAGCGAGTTCATCATGTTCTTCAGAAAGAAGAGAAACATGGGGAGCGAGCCGTCCATGCTCCACGTGACCTTCACGCCACCACTCTGTTCTTCAAACGCAAACTGGACGTCGGCAGTTGATTTCCACGGTTTGAGGAAGGTCAGCCGATGTTGGATTGATTTGTTCTTCTTCGCCTGCACGACGGCGATCTCACCCGATCCGATCACCTTGCCATCCCATGAGTAACTGTTTCCATCCGGGGCAAAGTTCAGTTTGCACTCCCGCTCCAAGATCAGCCAGGGCGACCATTTCGGCCACTGTTGGAAATCGCGGACGTGGGAATAGACATCCTCAACGGGAGCGTCGATGACGATAGATCGGCTGGCGAAAAGGTTAGGCATGGTTCCAAGTATTTGGCTGACTGCTGTGTTCGAGTGGTCCGGGGCTGTCAAAACGCTAGGACGAACCCGGAAGATGTTCCAGCAGATATCGGTTTTCCCCCCGCCCTTGTTACTCGGGTCTCGCCACTTTGGCTACCCAGTGCTGCTTCGGGCCCGCGTTCGAGGCTGAACAGAACGTGGAGGCGTCGTCATTGTCCGCGATAACCGCGACGATCAGTCGCTTGTCCTGCGGCCAGATGTCTGTCACCCATGTTTCCGGTTCATACGAGTTAAGACGTGTCCTCCTTTGAATATTCGCCTTTTGAAGTGCGTTAGATTTCTGGACCACGGACTCAGAAACGGAGGGCACCAATCAGGCCAGTAATCACGGTTTCCCGGGGAATTCGGCGTGTTCCAATGCGGTCGGCGGTAGCCCGTTGTTTCCGACTGGAGATTGGGGTGAGTAATCAGGCACGCAATTTCATTATCATCTTCACCAGTAGCCCAATCCAAGAGGAGGTGGTGACATTGGCGTATCCTGGTCAATATGTCGGCAATTTTTCGCGACTGGCCGCTGTTCCGGGTATTCGCTCGAGGCTGATCGAATGTGGATGATAGCCCATCGCTGACCAGAATGTGTAGGCGGCGGCATTGTCTGCGAGGACCTCGACGACGAGGCGCTTGTCCTGCGGCCAGATGTCTTTCGTCAGGATCCGCATCGCTTCGCGGCCGTGGCCTTGCCGGCGATGTTCGCGATCGACGAAGAAGTGGCGGAGGTAGACTTTCTCCTCATCTTCGCGTTGGAGCGCATAGGCGATGTCTCGGGTAGGACTGGTGAAGACTGTTGCTGTGTATTCGTCGGCGATCCAGTCCGCCATGCGGGTGTGGAGTTGCGCATGGGTCATCGGATTTCGATGTCCTTCATCCTCAATGAGTTCGGCATTCCATTGTGCCAAGAGATCGAGATCGTCGCGGTTCGCAGTGCGCCAATTCATTGCTCGGTTCTTTGGGGTTTGGCCAATCGATCTATTTGTTCCTGGGCGGGCGGATCAGAGAAATACCAATTGACCCACAGCCGAAGGTCCGTTGCTGACGGAGAGTTCTTCCGCCGCGCAAATGTCGACGGCTTCGCTGGCGCTTTCGGCGGTGACGATCGTTGGTTGCTCGCCCGCGTTGATGCTTTTCACGAAGTGACGCAACTCGCCGACGTAGCCGTCGGGTCCGTCGATCTTCCGGAGGACCGGTTCCTTGCCGGATTCACAGATACGCAGGGGTGTGTCCCCCCGGGAAAGATCGTAGTCCACCGTGGCGTTCTCGAAGTTCACGGTGTAGCTCATGTTAAATCCGAATCCCTTCGCAAAACTCCAGGCACCTTCTGCAAAGACCATCGCGCCACTGCGTACGTGATACTGCGTGACCACGTGATCGATCGCGCCACTGACGGTGCTGTACCCGGCGGACTGCAATGCGCTGGGGCGGCCGAAGCAGTAATTGACAAAATCGGTGTCGTGAATGTGCAGATCGAACAGCGCGCCACCGGAGTGCTGTCCATCGAGGAAGTTCTCCTTGCCCCAGGACGGAGCTTCGGCAACGCGCCGGAACGAGGCGGACAAAACCTTCCCATACCGAGAGTCTGCGATCGCCTGCTTCAGCCAGGCCCATTCCGGCCAGAAGCGCAGGCACATCGCTGGCATGAGAATGCCGGCGCTTTTCTCAGCGGCGTCCATGATCTGTTTCGCGTCGCGCACGGAACGCGCGAGCGGTTTTTCGCAGAGGACGTGTTTGCCGGCGTTCAAGGCGAGAACGGCCAGTTCACGATGGGCGAAGGTGGGGCTGCAGATGTCGATGGCATCGATGTCGGGATCGAGCAGCATTTCCTTGTAGGATGTAAATGCCTTGAACGTCCCGGCCTCCAGACGGATCGGTTCACCGTCGCCGACGTTTCCGCCGACATCGCTGAAATCTCCATTCAGACGATTGCCGCTGGGATTACACAAGGCGGTGATCTTAGCACCCTCGACTTCGCGGTATGCCTTCAAGTGTGTGGCGGCCATGAAACCCAGACCGACCATTCCAATTTTTACCATTATTTTATCGGGAAACCGGGACTGTGTGTGCAGTCGGCGATCTTAAACATAGGAGAATTTGGTAACC
Source organism: Limisphaerales bacterium (assembly GCA_047608975.1). Lineage (GTDB taxonomy): Bacteria > Verrucomicrobiota > Verrucomicrobiia > Limisphaerales > JAYPXF01. Next base: position 73,801 of record JBLFYM010000007.1, read on the forward strand.
CTTCAGGGTGAGGATCGCAATCCTTTTCCCCGCGCTGAAATCAGTCCTCGGCTTTGGCTTCGCGGCCGATCAGATCTTGGATGGCCTGTTTCAGCGGCTTGCCCTCGTGGAGGAGCGCGTAGACCTCGTCGATGATGGGGGTCTCGACGTTGAGTTGGCGGGCCAGGCGGTAAGCGGAACGGGCCGTGGGGTGTCCTTCCACCACATGGCTGGAGTGGGTGAGCAATTCCGCCGGATTCGCACCGGCACCAATCCGTTCGCCGAAGCCTCGGTTGCGGCTGAGTTTCGAGAAACAGGTGACCGTCAGGTCTCCCAATCCACTGAGCCCGGCGAAGGTTTCGGATTGCGCGCCGTTGGCCACCCCGAGCCGCCTTACCTCGGCAATCGCGCGGGTGAGCAGTGCGGCTTTTGAGTTGTCGCCGAATCCCAATCCGTCGCAGGCCCCGGCACCGATCGCGATCACGTTCTTCAACGCCCCGCCCATCTCCACCCCGCGCAGATCCGTGCTCCGGTAAACCCGGAACGTCTGCCGATGGAAAACGTTCTGAACGGTCTGCGATGCGGATTCGTCCGTACTCGCCGCCACGATTGCGGCGGGAATTCCTTTCGCAACTTCCAATGCCAAAGTCGGACCTGACAGCGCGGCGACTGGCGCATCGAGTAACTCCCCCAGGATTCCGCACATGGTCAGACCGCTGTCGTGCTCAATTCCCTTGGTGACGCTCACCGCGATGCCTTTGAAGCCCTGAACAGCGGTCGCGACCTGTCGGATCGCTTTCGAGGGGACGGCGAACACCAGCAGTTTTGCGTCATGCGCGCCCAGTTCATCGGTAAACTTGAGTGAGTCGGGCAACTGCACGCCCGGCAGATGACGCGCGTTCGTTCGCGCTGATCGAAGCGCTTCGATATGCTCAGCCGAATGACCCCAGAGGAGAACATCGTGGCCGTTCTCGCAAAGCAGCCTGGCCAGCGCCGTTCCAAACGCACCCGCACCAAGGACGGTGATCTTCATTCCGCGGTTCCTTCGGGTGATGCTTTTGGCTGACCGATTCGGGGTTCGGTTCCGGCCAGGAGACGCTGGATGTTTGCGCGGTGCTTGAAGATCGCCAAGGCTCCGATGACCGTGGTGATGATCTTGAGGGGAAGGCCAAAGGGAAGCAGCCAGGTCGCGACCGGAAGTGCGACGGCGGCCACGATCGAGGCCAAGGAAACGTAACGCGTCAAGGCGAACGCAATGATCCATGCGAGAAACGCGATGCCCAATGGTTGCGGGGTGAGGGCGCCGAACGCGCCGGCGGAGGTCGCGATTCCTTTCCCTCCCTTGAAGCGCAGCCAGCAGGTGTAGTTGTGGCCGAGGATGGCACAGATGCCGGCGATGATCTTGAGAATTTCCGGATTTGCCGAAGCATCGGCCCGCAGGCAGAGCGGAGCGATCCACAGCACCGGGGCACATCCTTTCAGCGCGTCCATCAGCAGCACCAACGTTCCGGCAACTTTCCCGACTGCGCGAAAGACGTTGGTCGCACCGATGTTCCCACTTCCTACCTTGCGGATGTCGATTCCTTTGGCCTTGGCCACAAGAAATCCCGTGGGCATGGAACCGATGAAGTAGGCGGCCACGGCGGCCAGTATGTAAGCGAGCGACACCCGCGGAAGTTAGCCGGAACCGTCCCGCAGTTGTAGCTGAATTCGCGAGAATCTGTATTTGGCGGTGGCGATGCGCAAAGAGGTTTACATCGGCGCATGCTTTGCCAACATCGCCGCGTATCTGAAACCGAGGTTTTTCGTGGGGTTTAACCAATCATCAACTTACGTCGCGTGGCGTCGGCAGTTCCTTCGGGACCGGCTGCGCGAAATTACGGACGACGCGCCGCCGGAACATCTCATGCAGGTGGTCTGGCAGCATCAACGACTTCATCCGGGTAAACTGAAACTGAGTGACGGGCGCCCCGTGCGGATTCTGCATCCGGGTTTCTGCAGCCTGGAAGGCGGTCCAGATTTTCGCAACGCGGTGATCCGCCTGGGCGATGAGGAAGCCATTCGGGGCGACGTTGAGATCGATGTTGAATGCTCAGGTTGGAAGGCGCACGGCCATGATCGCAACCCGGCGTTCCGCAATACGATCCTGCGCGTCGTCTGGAAGAAGTCGGGCAGGAACACGGAACTGGTTTTGCCCATGCGACCGGCGTTGGACAGTCCTTGGTCGCGGCTCGCTGAATGGGCGATCACCCAGCCGCTGGGTGATCTTCCGTCAAAACTTCGGGGAGCCTGTTGTGCTCCGCTCACCGCCGCTGACGGAACGCAGCTCGCGGCAGTCTTGCGCGAGGCCGGTCAGGTTCGGCTGGGGGAGAAAGGGGAGGGGTTCAGGACGCGGGCGCGGCAGGTCGGATGGGAACAGTCGCTTTGGGAAGGTCTGTTTGCGGCGCTGGGATACAAACACAACCAATGGCCGATGCGCCGGGTCGCGGAACAGCTTCCCTTTCTGGGCAAGAGCTCGGAATCAAACGCTTTGCGCTGGCAGGCAATTCTGCTGGGCGTAAGTGGATTGCTTCCGGTAAGTCTGCCAGCGGAGCAGAAACGATCCGTCTATCTCCGCGAGTTGTGGGACATCTGGTGGCGCGTTCGCGATTCCTACACCGCACAGACCCTTCCGTCTATGGTGTGGCGACTGGGCGGGGTTCGTCCCGTCAACCGACCCGAACGACGGCTGGCGTTGGCTGCCGACTGGCTTGCCCACGGCGAACTGATCCGCCGCGTCGAAGACTGGGTGTCTGGAACTCACGGCTCGCCGCGCAAGGCCGCCGTTGCCTTGGAGCAGACGCTCGCCGATTCCGAGGATTCGAACGATTCCTTCTGGCGATCCCACTATACCTTCGCCGCTCGCGAACTTTCGAAGCCCGGTCCCTTGCTCGGTGCCGGCCGCACTGCGGATCTGGCAGTGAATGTAATTCTTCCCTGGCTGTGGGCGCGGGCGAAGGCAGGGAAGAATGGAATACTCGTTGGGCGGATCGAGGAACACTACTTCACCTGGCCCAAAGCGGCGGACAACGCGGTCCTGAAATTTGCCCGACAAAGACTGCTCGGTTCACCTTCACAGAAACTTTTCAAAACGGCAGCGGCGCAACAGGGTCTGCTTCAGATTGTTCGGGATTTCTGTGCCCACACCGATGCGCTGTGCACCGACTGCCCCTTCCCAAACTATGTCCGGTCAATGACGCGGGTTTGAATTGATTGCTGGCTCAGACACCGATCGGATGCCAGGCGGTCTTTTGCTCCACGGTGTCCAGAATCCAATAGGGATCTTCGCCGGCTTCCCCATGCCACTCCTCAGTCTTGAGGCGACGTTTGATGTAACGTTTCAAATTGGTCGCGACGCCCGCCTGACAGGCTTTGCCAAATGCGGCATCACCGGTGGCATCCACGATGGCGTTCACGTCCATGTGTTCGGCCACGTGCCTGGTGAGTTCATCGCGGGGGCCGGCGAGGATGTTGACCACGCCGCTCGGCAGGTCGCTGGTCGCGAGAATTTCGGCAAACGTGAGCGCCGGCAGCGGGGCCTTTGGTGAAGGAATCACAATGGCGGTGTTGCCGCTCAATATCACCGGGGCCAGGAGCGAGATCAGGGGGAGCAGCACGGGTTCATCCGGCGCGGCAATGACCACCACTCCGGTCGGCTCAGGCGTGGTGAAATTGAAATGTGAAGTGGCCACCGGATTGACGCTGCCAAAGATCTGCTGATATTTGTCCGTCCAGCCGGCGTAGTAGACCAGCCGATCGATCACTGAGCCGACGCCTTTGGTCGCCTGCGCGTTCGTTACGCCGTGGGAACGTGAAACCTCCCGCGCCAGGTCTTCCCGGCGGCTTTCCAGCATTTCCGCAGCGCGGTAGAGAATCTGTCCCTTCAGATAGGCCGTTGCTTTTGACCAACCCGGTTGAGCCTTGCGTGCCGCCACCACGGCATCGCGGAAGTCCTTGCGTGAGGCATGGGAGTAATTGTCCAGCGGCTCACCGTCCGGTGCCTGTGCCATCAATACCCGTCCACTTTCGCTCCGCGCAAACTTTCCGCCGATGTAAAGCTTGTAGGTCTTCCGCACGTTCAATCGATTCGCCATAGCTTGTTTGGAGTTAAGCATCGGCCGGCCGGTTCGCAAAGGCGGAATGGCTGTCCGTCACCTTGGTGATCGTCGCGGGTGACATGTTTTTTACAAGGCGATGACACAGATTTGACTTCCGCTCGGCGAGGCTGCGGATAGTGATCTGCATGAAAAGAGCCCTCTCGTCACTTTTCTTGTCCGCATCCCTGACCTTCAGTTTCGCGGCGACCAAGGCCGACTACATTGTTCATGAATGGGGCCCCTTCACCTCGCTGCAAGGAGCAGATGGGGAGCAGCAACAGCTCAGCCAGGCGGCGCTCGCCACTCCCGGGGCATTCGTGTTCAGGCGATGATCTCGTCGATCACGTTTCCGAAATCCCGCTCAAGTCGCTTATGACCGGCCATTTCCATTGAGTGCCGGTCCAAGCCGAGCTGTTGCAGGAGAGTGGCGTGTACATCCGTCACGTAGTGCCGCCCCTCCTCGGCATGGAATCCGAGCTCATCCGTGCTGCCGTGCGCAATCCCGCCTTTGATCCCGCCGCCGGCCATCCAGACTGAAAATCCATAAGGATGATGATCGCGCCCATCCGCCCCCTGTGAACCGGGGGTACGTCCAAACTCCGTGGCGAAGACAACCAGAGTTTCATCCAACAGGCCCCTTTGTTTCAGATCCTTCAACAGGCCCGCCGCGGGCAGATCTACCTGGGCCGATAGCTTGGTATGGTTTGCCTTCAATCCGCGATGCGCGTCCCAGGCACCGGCCGCTCCCGTTCCGTGCATCAGCTGGATGAACCGTACGCCGCGTTCCACCATCCGCCGCGCCACCAGCAGTTGTTCACCGAAGGGACGCGTCACGCTGTTGTCAAAACCGTAGAGCTTTTTCGTCGATTCACTCTCCCCACCGGTCCCCAGAACCTCGGGCACTGCCGATTGCATCCGGTAGGCGAGCTCATACGATTTGATGCGAGCCTCCAAAGCTGCGTCACCGGGAAACTGTTTCGCGGTCAGTCGATTGAGGCGGTTGACCAGATCGAATTCCAACCGTTGATCCTTCGCTGTCAGATTGCCTTCAGGCTTGGCGAACGGAAGTGGATCCTTGGAATCGATCTTTAACGTGACTGCGTCATAGGCAGGTCCCAGATAGTAGGAATCCCGTTTCCCAAAATAGCGTGGTCCCACATTCACGAACTGCGGGAGGTTTTCATTCAGCGAACCGAGGCCGTAGGTAACCCAGGATCCGATCGTGGGAAAACGGCCATCAAGCATGTGGCGGCCCGAATGGAATTGCACCTGCGCGCCGTGATTGTCATCGGTCGTCCACATCCCACGCAAGACGGCTATGTCATCGATGCACGAGCCAATGTGGGGAAACCAGTCGCTAACCTCAATTCCACTCTGGCCTTGTTGTCGATAGCCGACCTGAAGCGGATAAATTTTGTTTCGCTGCTGACCGTTGGCGTCGTTCACCACCACGACGCGTACGTTCTTCAGCCGCGGAGATTCCTGCACATGTCCATAGGGGGTCGCGGCGATCGTCTTGCCCGCATACTTGGTCAGTTCCGGTTTCGGATCAAAGCTCTCCATGTGACTCACCCCGCCACGCATGAACAGCCAGATCACGCTCTTCGCCTTCGGGGCAAAGTGAGGTCGGCCGGTTATGAGAGGCGCATGCGAAGCCGCTGAATCACGGGCGAGCAATGAAGACAGAGCCAGACCACCAAAGCCCAGACCGGATCGGGTCAGGAAGGAACGTCGATCCAGAAGCGGATGGTCCGAATGGTGATCAACAGCGTGCATTGGCGGAGAATACCTTGATCTGCGGTTCAGTCCACCGCGATCACATCAGAAGAAGATGATGAGTTGGATGATTCCCAGCACACACCCGACCAAAGCGCCGCCAAGACGATCAGGCATAATCGGCTAATTATGACAGGGTAGTTTTTTGAAAAGAATCCCATTGGAGAACGAATCTCGTCATTCTTTTAGAACCAGTCCCGGTGTTGAGGCAAAACCAAGGGGACTCTGTTCGCATTGCTTTTACTTGGGCTGGCCCGCTGAAACGCTTACAAATCGGCGGTACGGGGGTGATCTGTCTCCCCCCAGCAGCCATGCGGCCATTCATCACCATCACCAGAAACACCTTCATGGAACTGCTCAGGCAACCCGTGTTCCTGCTGCTGGCCACGGCCGCCCCCGCCTTCATTATTGTGCTGTCCGCCCTGCCTTACTTCGGATTTGGTCAGGATCCCAAACTCGTGCGAGATGGGGCTCTGGCAGTAACTCTGCTCACCGGATTGTTCGGAGCGGTCATTAGTGCCTCGGCATCCGTCGCTCAGGAAATCCGGTCAGGCACGGCGCTGGCCGTGCTGTCAAAGCCGGTGGATCGCCTGTCTTTTTTGCTCGGAAAATATTGCGGCATCGCCGCCGCCATCACCCTGCTAACCTATTGCAATCTGCTGGCAACCCTGCTCGCCAGCCGGATGGCCTACGATGCCTACGGCGACATGGATCTGCTCGGTACGTCCCTTTTCTTCGGCGGTATGGCACTGGCCTACGGAATCGGAGCGATCGCGAACTATTTTCATCATCGCAACTACGTCTCTGACACCTTCTTTTGCCTGCTTGGTCTCATGACCGTGGTCTTCATCTGCCTGGCGTTCTTCATCGAACTCCGTGACCCAGCTGGAAACACCGCCAAGCAGGTCGATTGGCGTCTCATCCCGGCCGGTCTCCTCATCCTCTTTGCGATTCTCATCCTTTGCGGAATCGCGCTCGCCTGCTCCACCCGATTGGAAACGGTGCCCACGCTGATCATCTGTTCACTGCTGTTTTTACTGGGACTCATGAGCGATCATCTTTTTCGGGCCGCGGCAGAATCTGGAAACACCTTCGCAAACGTGGCCTACGCCGCTGTCCCGAATTGGCAGCTATTCTGGATTGCGGATGCGATCGAGGCCGATTCGCCACTCCCGGATGTCTGGACCTACATTGGGAAGTCGCTTGGATACCTCGCCGGCTATCTGGGCACCGCCCTGATCCTGGCCTATCTCCTGTTCGAAAATCGCGAGCTCAACGCCGAATGAGCCGTTCGCTCAAGGCCGAAATTTGGCAAACAGAGAGAGCACAAAAATCAGGAGTGCAAGACCCACGAAAAAGGCGGCAACGCGCATCCGCCCGGCGTTGTGATTGATCGGTCGCCGCCGTTCCGTATCCAGTTTCGCGACGCCGCGCCGGCGCCGCCGTCGCTCTTTACGGGATGCTTTGCTGTCTGGCTCTCTCATTCGCCAGACACGTTTCCCAAAACAGTTCGTTGCAACCCTGGTTCCCAATTGTTCCAATTTCTCATTGATGTGCTTGTTTCGAAGGTCCTGTGGCAGACGAATCGCGTTTGCCATTCCGCCCATATTATCGCCATTTTGACTTTCCGCAAACAGGGCAAGCACGGTCGATGATCCTTCACTGTCATTTGTGCCAAACCACATCGGGTTAAGCTCGAAGATCGGTCCAATTCGACATCGCCTCAGTCTACTGGCCACAACCGACTCTCGAAGCCGATGGATTCAGAGCGGATCCGATTATTCTCTCGCTCTCGGGTGACGCTGATCAGGGCCCCGTTCTTCTTTGCCAGCTGAACAGCTTCATCCCCGGTCAACACGCTGGCGCTGGTTGCCAGGGCATCGGCAATCATCCCGCTCGGAGCCACCACATACACCAGGGCACGATCCGAGAGCGCCTGGCCAGATCTGGCATCTACGATGTGCGAGTAGCGTTTGCCATCGAGAAGCACAAACTGAAACCGGTCGCCAGAGGTCGCAAAAGCGGCGTTCACAAGGGCAACGAATCTGGGTGCTCCACCGCCACTCAAAGTGGGTAACTCGATTTTCCAAGCGGGCTTTCCGGGCGGCGCTGCACTGGCGACCAAGTCACCACCGCCGCTGATCAAGGCGCTGCGAATGCCGTGCGCTTCGAGGACCCGCATCGCTTCATCCATCGCGTAGCCTTTCGCAATGCCGCCCAGATCAAGTCGTATTCCCTGACGCCACAGAACCAGCGAACGATCCTTGGTACGAAAGCCAATGTAGTAGTGTCCGACGCGCGTCCGGGCCTCAGCAAGCCGGTCCGGAGCCGGCAGTGCACGTTGTCTGCGAGCCCGCTTCCAGAGTTGGATCAACGGACCGGCCGTCACATCAAACGCGCCTCCGCTGTCCCGCGAGAACCGGTCGGCGGCGCGCATGACCTTCCAGAGTTCTGGACTCACCTTTATCCAGCGACCGCTGCCGGATGAATGGCGCACCTGATTCAACTCACTGTCGTCCTCGTAGTCGGACAGGATCGAGTTCAGTTCACGGATACGGTCGAAAGCGGCCTTCGCTGCCGATTTAGCAGCCGCCTCATCGGGTGCATGAAGCGCCATCCGAAACATCAATCCCATCTCCATCCGCTGGAACTCGAAACGCTGAACCTCTGACTCGGGGATTGATTCGCAACCCTGAAGAAACAGCGTGAGCATCAGGATCCAAAGGGCTCCGCACTGGGGTGTTTTGGTGTCGTTACTCATTTGCTGGCTGTGTTGCGCATGTCTTCGACCGACGCCGTACCGGTGGTTCCCAGTTGATGGATCACAATCGAAGCGGCCCGGTTTGCCAGCAAAATTGACTCATCCACTTTCGCGCCGGAAGCCAGTGCGCAGGTGAGGTTCGCCGTTACGGCATCTCCCGCTCCGACGATGTCAATCTCACCACGAACGGGCAAAGCCGGATCGTGATGGCGAATACCGTCGGCATCGAATCCCACAATTCCATCGTCTGCCATGGTAACGAACATCTGTCCGTGTCGCCCGACTATATCGCCTGCAACCTGGCCCTGCCCGACGTCGGAAACGCCAAACTCCATGAATCGCTCAAACTCCGCCGCGTTCATCTTCAAGGACACGCGCGGCCAGTTTTCGAATCCACGACGGCTGTCACCCAGGGCCGTCAGATTTGGGTTGGAGGCCAACACTTCGCCAATGGCTTCCAACACAATTCGATTGATCACCCCGGTGTCAGGTTCATCCACTTGATCGAGAACAATCATCGCGTTCACCGAAGTTCCAAGTTTGCGAATCGAATGCGCGAGTTGGCCCGCAACGGAATCAGGGGTCGGTGTCCAGTTCTTGAAATCCAGCCGACTCAGCTC
>JBLFYM010000008.1:0-82683 GCA_047608975.1 Limisphaerales bacterium
GCCTTATCAGCTTTTTGAAAATGCCTTTGGCGGTGGAGCGAAGAAGACTGTCGCAGTTCTTTTCTTAGTCGCGGGAACATTGGCTGCCGGGGTTCGCGTCTACGCAACCTGCATACCGATCGAAATCATGCTGGCAGATGTATTGCCGGGGAATCCAATCGTCGTTGCAATTCTGCTCTTTGTCGGACTGTCGCTGATTTACACGTATTTCGGCGGGATTCGAGCCGTGGTTTGGACGGATGCGATTCAGTTCTTTCTCCTGGTCGGTGGGGGAATATTTGCGGTCTGGTTTCTGGCGCGAATGCCGGAAGCGGGTTGGACACATCTGACGGAACACGGTCCTGAAAAGTTTCACTGGTTCAATGGCGGCTTCAGTTGGTCCATGCCCTACAACATATGGATGGGCGTGATTGGCGCGACGTTTCAGGTGATGTCCTCACACGGTGTCGATCAATTGAATGTGCAACGTGTGCTCACGTGCAAATCCGTGAGCGAAGGACGCAAAGCACTCGCGCTGAGCGCGGTGGTCATTCTGCCGATGTTTCTTCTGTTCCTCTTCGTCGGTGCGTTGCTGTGGTCTTATGCACAGGTCCATGGACTGGATCTCCCAGTGAACGATTTGGGCAAAGTGAAGAATGATTACGCGTTGCCAATCTTCATTCTCACGGTGATGCCTGCAGGGATGAAGGGACTGCTTATTGTCGGCATACTTTCCGCTGCAATGTCTTCGGTCAGTTCCGCCCTGTCCGCGCTGGCATCGGTCTCGACCATGGATTTGGTGAAGCGTGAAGGTTTAGAGCGTTCTGATGATTGGTATCTAAAATTCAGTAGACGCTCCACGGTGGCGTGGGCGGTGATTCTTGTTTTGGTGGCGCTTGCCTGCCAGCAGGTGCCGTCTGTGCTCACCGTCGCCTTCTCGCTCGCGGGACTGACGAGTGGCGCGATGTTGGGCGGTTTGATGTTGGTTCTCGCCTGGAAACAGGGCCGGGGGGAACCGGTTATTTACGGCATGCTGGTTTCGTTGGCGGCGATGATCGGGGTGAAGGTCTACACCACGATCGCCTGGCCCTGGTACACGATGATCGGGTGCGCGGTTTGTATTCTCACCGCGATGATTGTTCGCGAATATGCGGGTGGTGAGCGGACCCGGCAGTCGGGCTGAGTGGGTGCGTCTGCTCACTCACGCTTGCGGCTACAGGCTGAGGTGGCCCAGGGCAAGCAGTCCGTAGAACGTGTATTCGGCGTCCAGATGATCGTCCGCCCAGTGTCCGTGAAAACCGCCCTTCGCGCTCCAGAGCGAATCCATGAAGTCGAGGCAACGCCCATGAATGCCGCTGGGTAGTCTCCGGTCGAGGGCCGCCAAGGCGTGCAATGCCGTTGCAGTGGATAGGAGATCGGGCATGGGCGCGCGGGGAACGGCTAGAAAGCCACCCTGCTCGTGAAACACGCCGAGCAACCAATCTCCCACCTCCTGATTGACCGGGAAGCCCAGATGATGGAGCAACGTGACCGCGCCGGCAGTGGCGTTCGTTGCACCGAAAGGTGCGTTGGGGATATTGCTCCACGCACCGTCCTTGGACTCCAACAGTTTGAGCGCCTGAATGAGTTTCAGTTTGTCCGGCGGAAGCAAACCGAGGTCTTCGTAGGCTCCCAGCGCGACGAATGCGCCGTAGGCAGTTCCGTTCCGGAGCTTGGCATCGCCATCGTATCCACCATCGGGTTTTCGAAATTTTTCCACCCGCGCCAAAATGGATTTAGCCAATCCCGTCGGCATGGATTTGGTGCCGATCGCCGCCCAGCAGCGGGCAAGTGCGGACAGATGCACGAAGTCCAGTGCCGCGCCATCTCCGTGGCTGTGGAGATACCTCTCGACCTCCGCGGTCGGCAGTTCCATGTCAAGCGCCTGCATTCCGGCCAGCGCGAAGATGGTGTAGTAAAGATCGGGATCACCGCTGCGGTCCTTCCCCGCGCCGTTCTCGATCTGGGAAGTGAAGAACTCGCGTACGTTGTCGGCGGAATCGCCGAGCATGCGCGGGGCGAGGCGGGCGACCTGAAGCAGTTGCAGACGCAGACTCATTTGTGCTTAGCCCGTTCGGCCACGGCTGTATTCACGGCTTCAGCGAGAACGTCCAGACCTTCCGTCAAGGCTTCCTCGGTAATCGTCAGCGGTGGACAAAGTTTGATCGTTTGCCCCCAAGCTCCGGCCGGTGCAAAGAAGAGCAGGCCGCGTTCGAAACAGAGTTCGACGATTCGATGTGCGAGATCGTGATCGGGCTCCTTCTTTCCGGTAATGATAGTTTGGAGTCCACCCACGAGACCGCGTGAGCTGACCCGGCCAATCACGTCCGGGTGTGCCGACTGAATCTGTTCAAGTCGTTCGGTCATGATCGGGCCCAAGTTCGCGGCGCGACCGGTCAGGTTTTCGTCTTTGATCTTCTTGAGATTTGCCAGCGCAGCGGCTGAGCAGACCGGATTGCCACCGTGCGTGCTGATCAGAGAGCCGTGATCGAAAATATCGAGGATGGCCGCAGATCCAATGACGCCCGAAACAGGCAATGAACTGCTGACGCCTTTGCCGAACACGATCAGGTCCGGTTTTACTCCGTAATGCTCGAAGGCCCAGAATTTTCCGGATCGTCCGCACCCGGCCTGAACTTCATCGAACACCAGCAGCACGCCGTAACGGTCGCACCATTCGCGTAACTTCTGAACGTATTCGACCGGTGCGAAATCGGGTCCGCCGCCCTGAAACGATTCCATGATCACCCCGCTGATACACTCAGGCCTGAGTCCGTGGGCGCGGATTTCTTCGGTGAATGTCGCGAAGGAAACATCGTCCTGCCAATACCCGTCGGGAAACGGCGCGTTGAAGATTGCCGGATCACGTAGAACGATCCAGTCCTTCTGTCCGGGGATGCCACCGACTTGTTGTGCCCCAAGCGTTCGTCCGTGGAAGGCCCGGTCGAATCCGACCACTGCCAGCTTCGTTTCGCCGCCGATCTTTGCTCCATGGGTGCGACAACATTTTATGGCAAATTCGATTGCCTCGGAGCCTGAGGAAAGCAGAAAGACCTTGTTCAACCCATCAGGGGCGAGGTCGGCAAGGTAGTTTGCCAGTTCACCACGTTGCTCGTTGTAAAAGGCGAAAGAATGCAGGGCACCGTGATTCGTTGCGTCGAGAATGGCTTGTCGGACTTCCGGCGCGTTGTGTCCGGCGTTGGTGACAAGAACGCCGGAGGTAAAGTCGAGCCAGCGGTTGCCGAACTTGTCGAACACGCACACGTCTTCAGCACGATCCCACAACAACGGTGGCTGAGAGTCCGATGCGCGTGGTTCGGCCGATTGAATCCGGCGGATGATGTCCACCGAATCTGGATGCGGCAATTGGGAGGCGATGCGGCGGAACTTTGTTTCAACCGGCGCGACATCCCGCGGCGTCATGTTGTAAGGTTTACCCATGAAAGACGGCCGGGAGTTAACACGGGAAACAAGCGCAGAACTAGGATTATTCGTCAGTATTCCGACTTGACCGCACGGCCTTTCGAGTGGACGCTGATCACGTCCTCTGTCATCGCGACACGACACCGATCTGGAGATACTCGCCGGATCAAACTAAGGGTTTCTGCCTGCCTCGCAGGTTACATACGAAACCCGACAGGGCCCCTGGAGGGGCCCTTCCTTTTGTACCGTGCGGGGGCAGGAGTCTTGCAATGCCCAACGCTCCGTCAAATAGTGCGCCCATCATGAATTCACGTAGCCGAATCCTTCTCCTGGCGATCACCCTCTTCGTTTTTACCGGCGCCGATCTGCTCAACGCCAGTCCGGGCAGCTGGCCACAATGGCGGGGGCCGAATCGGACGGATCTTTCGATGGAGAAGGGCCTTCTTTCCGAATGGCCAAAGGACGGCCCCACGGCCCTTTGGAAAATCGAACATGTCGGGGTCGGTTATTCGACGCTCGCCATCGCTGATGGACGTATCATTACGCAGGGTGATCTGGATGGCGTGGAACACATCATTGCGTTGAGCGAAAAGGACGGTTCGCTGCTCTGGGCGGTACAGCCGCGGCCGGTGATCGAGGCCCTGGAGAAGAAGATCGACGCGGATTTTTCCAGACTGGATCGGAATCAGGATGGGCGGTTGGATGACCTCGAGGCGATGAGCGGACTGGGTTCACGTTTCGTTGGCGCAGATGAACCGGACGCATCCAAGGATGCCGGAAAAATCGCGATGGAACGGACAGCGCGGTTCATGAAGCAGCTCGACGAGGACGGCGATGGCGAACTTAAGGACGGCGAGATTCCCCGCGCCTTGGTTCGCGAAATGGGTCGGATTGATCTGGCCAAGCGGGGCAACTTACAGGCCTTGGCGGCGTCACGTGCCGATGCCGCGTTGGCGGCGAGCGACCAGGATGGGGACAAAAAGATTTCCCAACGCGAATCACGCAACACACTTCTGCAGGAACTGTTCCGTAACATTGACAGCCGCAGCAAGGGTGAACGCCGCGGCGATGGCCAGCTGACGCGTGAGGAGATGGTCAAATACTTCTCCACCAAAGAGCGTGGACGCGACGGTGTCATCACCGCTGAAGAGGTGGGAAAGTATTTCATGAAGTTCCACGCCGGTCGCGACGGCCTGCTGAGCAAGACGGATTTGAAACGAGTCAACGGTGGCTATCGTAACGGTCAGGGTGACGGTCCGCGTGGGACCCCGACCATCGATGGCAAAGTTGTCTACACCGAAGGTGGCAATGGCGATGTCACCTGTATCGATGCCGCCACGGGGAGCACGATGTGGCACATCAATTTGGTAGCCGACCTCGCTGGTCGGCGGCCCGGCTGGGGCTATAGCGAAAGTCCATTGGTGGATGGCGATCATCTCATTGTTACTCCCGGCGGCAGTGACGGAGCGATTGCTGCCTTGGACAAGAACACCGGCGAAGTGATCTGGCGCAGCAAGGAGTTGCCAGACCCGGCGCACTACTCTTCCCCGATTATCGCAACGGTTCACGGTGTGAAGCAGATCATCCAGTTTACCCGGGAACGGTTGGTTGCTGTCGATGCGACGACCGGAAAGTCCCTGTGGGACTACCGGAACTCAGCCAATGGAACTGCCAACTGCACCACCCCGGTCTATCAGGATGGCTACGTCTTCTCCGCCTCGGCCTATGGCACGGGTGGCGGTCTGGTAAAGCTCAGCCGCAAGGGGGATAAGTTCACCGCCCAGGAGGTGTATTTCGAGAAATCGATGCAGAACCATCACGGTGGCATCGTTCTGGTCGACGATCACATGTACGGCTTCGGTGGCCGCGACCTGATCTGCATGAACTTCAAAACCGGCAAGATCGCTTGGCAGGAAACCAGCGTCGGCAAAGGTTCGCTTACCTACGCGGATGGACATCTCTACTGCCTTGGTGAACGCAACACCCTCGGCCTCGTCGCGGCCAATCCTTCAAAATACGTCGAGAAAGGTCGCATCAGCACCCCGCGTAATGGCCGTCCATCGTGGGCGCATCCCGTTGTCACCGGTGGCCGCCTCTACATCCGCGACCAGCATACACTCACCTGCTTCGACGTTTCGGCCAGATAGGATTAAGCGCTCGTTTCGATAGTCGGAATTCAGGCGCACGCTGCTGAATTTGCCTCACTTAATCCGGCGCGTTGAAGACGGTCGCTGATTCTTGGAGGTGTTTCTCAGTCCCCATGAGCAGAACTTCGTCGTCCACGTGGAAGACCTCGTTGGGTCCCGGACTGATGATCTTCTCGTCCCCGCGCTTGATCACGACGACGGTCGCACCGGTTTTAGAGCGGATGTGAAGCTCGCCGATTTTCTTTCCGTTGGCGGGGTTGCCTTCATCGATCACCAGCGTGGTCAACTCCACCGCTTCAAGCAGCGATGGAAGTTTCTTGCGCAGAATCTGGGTGTCGACCGGATGCGTGATTTCGCGCGCCAAGGTTTCCCGGATCGCGGCTTGGGCCTTGGAATAGATCCGGATAAAAAACGCTTTCAACAAAAACGCGATCGTGCCGGCCAAGATGAGCAGAGCCACCAGGATATTGAGGGGTGGGAGCAGGGCGCTGCTCAGGAGGAGGATTATCAGGGAAATGACGATGATACCGGTGAACAGGATCGTGTTCGACAGCATCGCCCGCGACGTGATCCGTTGCTTGGGGGCGGTGCCTGAAGGGATTGCAATCTCGGAGATAAGCATGCTCAGCGCTTCGAGTTTGCGGAGCGCGGCAATAACGATCGGGAGCCCGATCAGCGTGGCTGCCATCCACATCGCCGAAGCCTTTCCGCCCATCCACAGGGGCAGTCCTTCCAGCCAAGGTATCTGTGCCGCGTTGAGATAGATCGCCAGTAGGTATACGGCGCAGAGCAGCGCCAGGTTGATTCCGATCTGCAGGATGATGCGTCGAACCATCTGTTGCACCTTGCTCTGCTCGCGCTGATGCCAGACCCGCTGAATCCATTTGGTGTAATCGTGTTGGTAGTTCTTGAGCGATTCCGGCGCGAGCTTGTCGTGCAAGGCCACGATGTGCTCGGAATAGCGGATGAAGTACGGTGTGGTCAGTGTCGTGATGGCCGAAACCGCAATCGCGATGGGGTAAAGGAAATGGCTGGTGGCACCCAGCGCCGCGCCCAATGCCGCGATGATAAACGAGAATTCCCCGATCTGTGATAGGCCCAGTCCGGCGCGGATGGCCACGCCGCGATCGTAGCCGGCCACAAAACTTCCGAACGAGCAGGTGACGATCTTGCCGAGCACGATGGCGATTGAGATCACGATCACCGGGCCGGAATGTTCCGCGATCAGACCCGGGTCGATCAACAGTCCGATCGCAACAAAGAACACCGCGCTGAACATGTCACGCAGCGGCGTCA
The DNA here is from genome assembly GCA_047608975.1 of Limisphaerales bacterium. GTDB lineage: Bacteria > Verrucomicrobiota > Verrucomicrobiia > Limisphaerales > JAYPXF01. The sequence goes on from JBLFYM010000008.1 coordinate 6,885, forward strand.
TGATCCGCTCGATACGATGAATCTCATCTGATTCTGAGATCAACGCTCCGGCGATGAAGGCTCCCAATCCGACGCTGAACTTCAATTCTTCAGCCAGGAGCGCGAGTCCGAAGCAGAACCCGAGAACCGATATCATCAGGGTTTCGTCACTCTTGAAGCGCGCCACGAAGTTCATCAGCCGGGGAACCACGAGCAATCCCAGCACGATGACGGCGACAAGGAAGATGGCCAGGCGACCGGCGATGGCAAGGATACCGGTGATACTGACTTCACCCGAAGTCGCCACGCCTGAGAGGCAGGCGATCATCAGGATGGCGATGATATCCTCGGCGATCAGGATGCCGAAGATGACCTCGGCGAATTTGTTATGGGTCTTGCGCTGCTCGGCGAGCGTCTTCGCGATGATCGTGGTGGAGGAGATCATCATGATCGCGCCGAGATAAACGCAATCCATGTTCTTCCACTCGAACCATTGCCCGATTTCGTAACCGAGGAAGAACATTACCGCAGTTTCAAGCGGGGCAACAATGAACGCGGTTGAGCCGATTTTACGGATTTTACGGAAATTGAATTCCAGACCGATGTGAAACAGGAGGAACACCACGCCCAATTCGGCCAGGGTCTGCACGCTCTCTTCCGAAGTGATCAGGGGCGAGGAGAGAACATTCGGACCGATCAGGACTCCGGCCAGGATGTAGCCCAGTACCACGGGTTGTTTGAAGTAACGAAAAATAATCGTCACCAATCCGGCGACGATCATCACGACCGCGAGGTCCTGCAGGAAGTGCAGCTTATCTGCCCCGTGTTCCACAGGCGCAGAATAGTCCGCGCGAAATCAGAATTGAAGCCCTATCGATCAGCCGAAGATATATGCCGATCAATCCCACCCCAAATTCAACACGGCACCGATACGGCTGCCGAAATGATGCGGTTGAGAACTGCGGTGCGGTCGAACAGGCTTGATACGCCCTATTGAAATTGCGCTGGACGTTTCCAAGTGGGGGTGATTTTCAGAATGGCGTTGTCGAGGCGCGGCCGGCTGCCCGCTGCTGCTGCGGGAGTTCAGTGGAGCATGACGAGGTCGTGGGGTTGCCGCATGAGTTCGGCTTCGAGGTCGAGGAAGTAGTCGAGGCGGGTGTGGGCTTCGGCGTTGTTCACTTCGCAGGCCATGAGCCAGAAGGTGGCGTAGTGGTTGCCTTCGGAGGCGACGAGGCTGCCGTAAAATTCTGCGAGTTCGGTGTCGTGCGACGGCAGGCGGTCACGGAGGATCTGGAATTTTTCGCAGCTGCGGCCTTCGATCAGGGAAGCGACGATGAGATGGTCGATGACCTGTTCGTCGACGCCGTGGCGGATGGCCCGCATCAGGCCGGTGATCCAGGGGCTCTGCGGGGTGAATCGGAGTTTGTAGCCGCGTTTCTCTAGCAGCTGGAGGACGAGTTCGAAGTGTTCCAGTTCCTCAATAGCGATGGCGTTCAGCGTATGTACGTGGCAAAGGGTGTGCCGGTACTTTTCGAGATTGATGGCGCTGGTGGCGGCTTTGCGTTCGAGGTGGGCGTGGTCGATGAGCATCGCCGGAATGTCGGCGATAATTTTTTCGAACCAGGTTGCTGGAATTTTTTCCCGAAACAGGAGCACGGGCTTTGATAGCGAGATTCGGGATTGGTCGCAAGCGGGTTGAAGGGAGGTATGGGTTGAAGGGTTCGCCATAAAAAACTTGCGCATTGGAGAAACAGCGAATTACGTCGGGTTGAAGCCAGTCATTATCCTGAACGTGAGATTTTCGAACATACTTGTGAATGCCGGTCTGATGGTTGCGTGCGCAGCGGTCGGGGTGGTGAACGGTGGTGCGCAGGTGGAGATTCAGGCTTACCCGGTGGGGAAGGTGATTTCGATTGCTCTGCCCAATAATGTCGAGGGGGATGACCCCAAGCTGGCGTTTGCGCCGTTGCGTGAATTTCTGAGTGAACAGCTGAGTCGGGATGTGGAGCTTCGTTTTGTGAAGGATGAGGTGGCGGCGGCGAAGTTGTTACAGACCGGGAAGGTGGAGTTTGCCCAGATCGCGCCGGCGGACTATGTGCGGATGAAATCGAAGGAGCAGGCGAACGCGGTGTCGGCGGTTTTGCGTGCGGATGGGGGGTACGGTTTTCAGACGAGCCTGGTGGTGCGACAGGATTCGGAGTTGCAGTCGCTGGAGGATGTCAGGCTGGATGCCCGGCAAATTGCGATCAACCGGCTCGGCGGATTGGCGGGACGTTTTTACATCGGGCCGTTCACGGATGAGGAATTCAAGATCTGGGAGGAGTTGAAGCCTAAACTGTATCGTCAACCGGGGGCGATGGAGGGGATTCGCAAGCTGCGGTTGAGTCGGGGGAAAGACGCACGTTTCAAGGTGGATGCGGTGTTGGTGATGGATTCTGAAATCGGCTTTCAGGGTGTTTTGAAAGAAGACTCGGACATCCGGGAAGTGTGGCGCTCGCCGGCGTTCCCGGGACCGGTCATCGCCGCGCGACCAGATATCGACAAACTGTTGCGGGTGGAGCTGGGGACGGCGCTGTCCATGGCCAGCCGCCGACCGGATCTGATCAGTTGTGCGCCGGGCGGGGGATACAAGATGGTGCAGGAGCGGGTGTTTGACGCGGTGCGGGAGATGCTGGAGATGGAGGAGACTGAGGATCAGCCGCCGCGCTGAGAGGGGGGGCAGTGGTTCGGTCGGAAGGTCACTTGGATTCGTTCCCCCTGACTTGCTTCAGTGGCAAAGCTCCCCTAACTTCCGCGCCTCATCATGAACGGAATCAAACCGCATATTGCCGGTCTTGCGCTGCTGCTGATGGTTGGCTGTGGTTCGCCCGGCGACCGGTCGCACTTGGGCAGTGTTCAATCGCCACCGGCGTATTCGGCGGCGACGGGCCAGACGACTTCCCATATCGACGGCTGGCTGGAGGATTTTCAGGACCGGGATCTGAATGCCTTGGTGGCCGAAGCGCAGGAGCATAATCTGGATTTGCAGATCTCCGCGGCGCGGTTGATGGGGGCGATGGGGAATGCCCGGATTCAGAATGCGGGTCGATTGCCGACAGTGAACGGCAATCTGGGCGGATCGCGCAACAAGCGGGTGAACACCCAAGGCTTCCGTCTCACGAATCCGAAGACCGATACCTTTGACATCGGGTTGAGCTACGCTTGGGAGCTTGATCTCTGGGGGAAACTTGCGAATCGCAGTCGCGCGGCCCACGCGGACATGGAGGCGGCGCGAGGTGATTTTGAAGCGGCGCAACTATCGTTGGCGGCGAATGTCGCAAAATCCTGGTTCCGAGTGATTGAGGCGGATCTGCAACTTCGCCTGGCCGAGCAGGCGCACGCCAGTTTCGAGACGAATCTCACAGTGGTGGAAGGCGGCTTCGAACGCGGTGTCCGCCAGGCCTTGGATGTGCGTTTGACGCGGGCGAACGTGGCGAGTGCTGAGGCCAGTGCCCGGGCGCGCCGCCGCGAACGGGACATGGCGGCACGTGCATTCGAGGTTTTGCTCGGACGTTACCCGAGGGATGAGATCAAGGTGGCTCCGGCTTTGCCGGCGGTAACGCGTGACATCCCGATAGGCGTGCCTTCGGAGATCTTGGTTCGCCGTCCTGATCTGGCGGCGGCAGAACGGCGTCTGGCCGCAGCGGATGAGCGGTTCGCGGAGGCCAAAAAGAATCTCCTGCCAACCATCAGCCTGACGGGCAGCGGGGGCATCTCGTCCTCGGCTTTGGAGGATCTGATTGATCCTGATCAGAACGTCTGGCGTCTGGCGGCCGGTCTCACGCAACCGATATTTCGCGGGGGCGCGCTCAAGGGCGCGAAGACACGTTCGCAGGCTTTGTTGCATGAGCAGATGGCGGGATATTCGCGGGTGGTGCTCAACGCATTTCAGGAGGTGGAGAACGCCTTGGCGAACGAAGCACATTTCGCCGCGCAGGAATCGGCATTGAACGTGGCGGCAACCGAATCGATCGCGGCTGAAGAGTTGGCGTGGAAACAGTATGAGCGTGGTCTGGTGGGAATCGTGACCTTGCTCGATTCCCAGCGTCGGGCGGTGAACTCCCGTAGCTCGCTGTATTCAATCTCGCGGGCCCGGCTGGAGAACCGCGTGGATCTCTATCTGGCGCTCGGCGGGGATTACGAGACTCCCATCAGGACGACGGCAACTTCAGTCACCGAAAACGAACAGAAAGACGAATGAAGATTTTTCGAATTATCATCCCGGTGCTGGTTCTCGGGGGAAGTTATCTGGCTTACAGGCATATGGTGGACTCCGTCCCGCCACCTCGTCGTTTTGCTGGCTCAGCTTCGGCGTTGCACGTTTCTGCGGAGCGCGTGTCGACGACGAACTTTCAAGTTGTGGTGTCCTCTCAGGGTACGGTCCAGCCGCGGACCCGCGGGAGTCTCATTCCGCAGGTGACCGGGATTGTGAAGCAGGTGTCCCCCAATTTTCGCGACGGCGGATTCTTTGAAAAAGACGAGTTACTGGTGGAGATTGACCGAATCGATTACGAGAACGCGGTGGTTGTGGCGGAGTCAGATCTCACCGTGGCAAAGTCCAATTTTGAAGAAGAGAGTGCGCTGGGTGAGCAAGCCGCGGAGGACTGGAAACGGCTCGGCCGAACGGGCGAGCCAAACGCCTTGGCGCTGCGGAAACCGCAGCTTGCCAAGGCCCAATCGGCGGTAGTCTCCGCCGAGGCGCGTCTGGCTCGGGCGAACCGCAATTTGAGTCGCACGGAGATCCGGGCGCCCTATGCGGGGCGTATTCTTGCGCAGAGTGTTGATCAGGGGCAGTTGGTTACGCCGGGTACGGTGTTGGCACAGATTTACTCGGTCGACTGCGCTGAGATCCGTCTGCCGCTGGCGAACGATTCCCTTGGTTATGTAGAGATCCCGGAATCTTACCGGGGTGATCCCATCAGTGCCGTGCCCACAATCGGGCCGAAGGTGACGCTGAAGGCGACGCTGGGTCAGGACACGTTCACTTGGGAGGGCCGGATTGTCCGGGCGGAAGGCTCGATTGATACGAGGAGCCGGCAGCTGTTCGTGGTTGCCCAGGTGAATGATCCGTATGCGCGGAGAACGGCCGGTCAACCGCCATTAAAAGTCGGAATGTTCGTCGAAGCAGAGATTCAGGGGCGAACTTTGGAAAAAGTGTTTGTTCTCCCTCGTTCCAGCCTGCGGCCAAACGATGAGGTGCTGGTGATCAATGAAAAGAATGAGTTACGCCGTGAGTCGCTGAAACCCCTTTGGCGTAATGCTGACGTGGTGGTCGTCTCCGAGGGGCTCAAGGCAGGTTCTCTCCTCTGCATGACTTCACTGCCGTTCGCGGCGAATGGCGCGCTGGTCATTCCGGATATCAAAGGTGAGGGCGTCCGGATGTTGGAAAGTCAGAAGCCCCGCGGCGGTCCCGGTGGGCCAGGGGGAAAAGGTAAGGGCCAGGGCGGGCCTCCATCGGCATCCGGAAAAGGGGGGGGCGCTGGGAGCGATGGGGCCAAGGGTAAGGGCGAATCTGGTAAGGGCAAATCTGGAGGACGGGAATGATTGCCTGGTTTGCGCGCAACGGCGTGGCAGCGAATCTGCTGATGGTGGGCATCCTGGGGGCGGGTTTTCTCGCGTTGCGTACCAGCATCCCAACGGAAGTTTTTCCTGATTTCGAACTGGACACGATCGAGATCGGAGTTGAGTACCGCGGTGCAACCCCCGCGGAGACGGAACAATCCGTCGTCATCAAGATTGAAGAGGCGGTACAAGACCTGGTGGGGATCGAAAAAATCACGTCATCTTCGACCGAGGGAGCCGGTGCGGTGACCATTCAGGTCGCCAAAGGCTACGAACCCCGAGATCTGCTGGATGACATCAAGAACCGCATCGACGCGATCAACACCTTTCCCGATGAGACCGAGAAACCGATATTGAGGGTTTCAGCGAGGAAGAGTTCGGTGCTGACGGTGGTGTTGGCCGGTGATTTGGCGGAGCGGGAACTCCGGAAGCTGGCGGAGCTGGTTCGCGACGAGATCACCCAGATCCCGGGGATTACCCAGGCAGAAGTGGGCGCGGTGCGTCCTTACGAGATTGCGATCGAGGTCCCCGAGCAGACCTTGCGGGAGTATGGGCTCACGTTGGCTGCAGTTTCGCGCGCGGTCTCACAATCCTCCGTTGATCTGCCGGCAGGTTCCATCCGCACGCAGAGCGGAGAGATCCTGCTGCGCTCGAAAGGGCAGGCCTATGTGAAGGAGGATTTTGAGAAGATTGTACTGCTCACGCGTTCAGATGGCACGCGACTGACAATCGGGGATATTGCGAACGTGAAGGATGGATTTGAAGAGACGCCTTTTCATGCGGACTTCAATGGCGAGCACTGCGTGATTATCACGGTCTTCAGGGTGGGGGATCAGAACGCAATCACGTTGGCTGAATCGGTGAAGGATTACATGGCGGAGAAGCAGGCGGACCTCCCACCCGGGGTGAGTCTGCACTACTGGGGGGACCGCTCTCTGATCGTGAAGGGCAGGCTGAACTCGCTGCTTACGAGTGCCAAATGGGGAGCCGCGCTAGTGATCATCATGCTCGCGTTGTTTCTCCGTCCATCCATCGCGCTTTGGGTGTTTATGGGCCTGCCGATATCGATGATGGGGGCGATCGCCTTTATGCCGGCGATGGGAACCACGTTCAACATTTTCAGTCTCTTTGGCTTCATTCTGGTGATCGGGATCGTGGTGGACGACGCGATCGTGACCGGAGAAAATATCTTTAAGCATCTGGAGCGTGGCGAAGATGGTACCGAGGCGGCGATTGCGGGTACGCGGGAAGTGGCCACTCCGGTAATCTTCGGCGTGCTGACGACGGTGGTGGCGTTTGTTCCGCTGATGATGATTGAGGGGACGCGCGGGAAAATCTTCGCCCAAATTCCATATGTGGTGATACCGGTACTGCTGTTCTCCCTGCTGGAATCAAAGTTGATTCTTCCGGCCCATCTGAAACACTTGGCGACCGGTAAAAAGTCGTTTGCGAGTCTCAACCCGCTGATGAAATTCCAACGCTTCTTCGCGGATGGTCTCGAGTGGTTTGTCAGAAAAATCTACGTCCCGGTGCTGGGTGTGGCATCCCGGTATCGCTACGTGACCTTGTCCATCTTTGTCGGGGTGGCGTTTCTGATTGTGGGGCTCGTCCAGGGCAAGCGGGTGGCGTTTATCTATTTCCCCCGCATTGCCAGTGAAACGGCAACTGCCCGACTCGCCATGCCGCTGGGTAGCCACGAAGGAATCACCGCGGCGCAGGTGAAGCGGATTTCCGATGCGGCGTTTGCGCTGAAGGAAAAGTACCGTAATCCGGCGACCGGTGAGAGCCCGATCGAAGACATCATGTCAGTCACCGGTGGTTCCGGGATCACGCGCAGCCGACCGGGCGGCGGCGGCGGGCAGGGCGGTTCATCGAATCTTGGGGAAGTCTCGTTCAAGCTGATCGCCGCCGAGAAACGTGCCGAAGGCGTGACGATTGATACGCGGGCCCTGGTGAATGAGTGGCGAGAGTTGATCGGTCCGATCGCAGGCGCAAAGGAACTGAATTTCCGGGCCGAAATTGGTCGCGGGGGGGACCCGATTGACATCCAACTCTCCGGCGCGGATTTCGACCAGCTTTCCGCAGCATCGGGTCGGATCAAGGAGCAGCTGGCCACATTTGCTGGGGTGTTCGACATCATGGATACCTTTCAGGATGGGAAACCGGAGATTCAGCTGTCCGTCAAGCCCGAGGCAGAGTTGCTCGGGCTCACACAATCCGATCTGGCGCAACAGGCCCGGCAGGCGTTTTTTGGGGCGCAGGCCCAACGCATCCAACGGGGGCGTGATGACGTGCGCGTGATGGTTCGTTATCCGAAGGAAGAGCGTGAATCGTTGGCCACCTTGGAAGGCATGCACATTCGCACCCCGGCCGGAATTGAGGTGCCATTCTCCTCGGTCGCTGAAGCTCAGATGGGTCGCAGCTTTTCGTCGATCCGACGCATCGACCGCAAGCGCACGATCAGCGTGACGGCGGACATCGACAAGGATTCGGTGGACATCAGCAAGGTGGAGGAATCGATGACCGTTTTTCTAGGTGATCTGATGAAGGATTACCCGGGGGTGAGCTATGAATTCTCGGGCGAGAGTCGCGAGCGGGCGGACTCCTTTTCGACATTGAAGCTCGGAATGATCATCCTGCTCTTTGTTATCTACGGGATGCTCGCAATTCCCTTTAGATCCTATGTGCAGCCATTGATCGTGATGTCGGTGATTCCCTTCGGTCTCGTAGGGGCGGTGTTGGGGCACATGATCATGGGCTTTTCGCTCAGTATCATGAGTCTGTTCGGCATGCTGGCGCTGATGGGGGTGGTGGTGAACGACAGTTTGGTGATGGTGGATTTCGTGAACAAGCGACGACGCGAAGGATTGACCGTGGCGGACGCCGTGCGGGCGGCTGGCGGTGATCGTTTTCGCGCGATCATACTGACCTCGCTCACCACGTTTGCCGGATTGATTCCGGTCTTCTTTGAGAAAAGCACACAGGCTCAGTTCCTTATTCCGATGGGGATCTCGGTTGGGTTTGGAATCCTGTTCGCCACGTTCATCACGCTGTTCCTGGTGCCGATCAATTACCTCATCCTGGAAGATATTTGTGCGGGTTGGCGTGCGATCTGGAATTATGAACTGGGTGGAAAGAAGGAAAGCGTGTTGCCGGTGAAGGGGTGAGGATTGGGGGCGTTGGAGTTCACACTTTAGCGTGCCGGCGCGAACTTGTTCGGGCCGGTCGGACCCCAACACGCTAAAGCGCGCACTCCAACTTGCTGCGTGGTATCGGCAGTGACCACCCCCCCCACTGTGGAGTCTCAATTGTATGACCCGGAAATGGGAAGTGGGGATTTGGCCGCTATTGACCAGAGACTGCCATGCGCAGTGAGTAGAGGCTCTTGCGGGCGGTGATGAACAGAGTGTGCCCATCTTTGCCACCGAACGTTATATTGGCCGGACGTTCGGGGGTTTTGATGTCGGCGATCAACTTGGCTTTCGGGGAATAGACTTTCACCGAACCGCTGGTGAGGTAGAGGTTTCCCTTGGCGTCGAGGGTCATGCCATCGGAACCGGAACCCGCGGCCAGCTTACGCTTGCTGAGAGAGCCGTTCTTGCCGATGCGATACGAATACGTCTTCTGTGCGCCGGGATCGGCGACGTAAAGCGTCTTGCCATCTTTGGTGCCGATGATGCCGTTGGGTTTGATGAGATTGTCCAGGATGCGCGTCACCTCGCTGCTGCCGGGGGGCAGATAATACACATGGAATCCGTCGATCTCCATATCCTGAGCGCGGCCATAGCGCGGATCGGTGAAGTAGATGCCGCCATCCGGGGCGACCCAGAGATCGTTGGGACTGTTGAGCTGTTTCCCATCCCAGGCTTTGGCGACGACCGTGATCTTGCCATTCATGTCGCTGCGGGTGACCTGACGCGCCCCGCCTTCGCACATCAGGAGGTTGCCGTCGTGGTCAAAATACAGGCCGTTCGCCCGTCCTGATTTTTCGCGGAAGGTGGAGAGTTTGCCATTCTGCCATTTGTGAATTCGTTCGTTGGGGATGTCGGTAAAATACAGCGCGTCGTGGCCGTCCCAAGCCGGTCCTTCGGTGAAGCTGAATCCGCCGTGAAGTTTCTGGACCGTTGCCCCATCGGCAATGAGTGACGCGGTGGCCGAGTTCGCTGATGGTAGGAATGTAAGGGTGAGAAGGAGTGCACAGAGGGTTGTCTTCATGGATGTGATCAGACGATAGGAGAGGGACGATTCCAAGTCATCCTTCTTTCGTGCCGCCACATGGGACGCTCGGTCCGATCAAGGTCCTTCCCGCCCGCCGCGACGACAGGTTGGGGTTGGAAATCGCGGGGGGTGAAGTAGCTTACGTACATGTTCGTTCGGTGGATCGCTGTAGTTGTGGGACTGATGGTATGGGTGCCGCGTGGGGAAACGGCTGCTGCGCGACCGAATTTCATCATCATCATGGCCGACCATCTCGGGCGTGAATGGTTGGGCTGTTACGGCGGGGAGGGTTTGGGAACACCCAATATCGATCAGCTGGCGAACTCGGGAACACGATTCGAAACCTGCTATTCATCGTCCCATTCCTCGGTGTCGCAGGTGGAGTTTCTGACGGGCCGTTATCCGTTTCGCACCGGTTGGGTGTGGCACAACGACGTGCCTCGATGGGGGAATCCGTATTTTGATTGGGAAAACGAGACGACCTTCGCGCGACCGTTGAGAACGGCGGGATATCACACTGCGATGTTCGGAGATTGGCGTCTGAATGCTCTTCGGACACAGCCGGATGCACTCAAGATGCATGGCTTCGATGAGCATCGTGTCTGGTTGCATGCGGAGTCAGAAGAGGGCGAAGCAGATGTGCAGCAGATCAGCGTGAATGAAGCAGTGAGGAATTTGGTGGACGATGGCAGTTGGGAATCGATGACGCGTTCGCTGACCAATTTTGTAGGACGTTTTCGGGATGAGCGATTCTTGGCATATATGCAGTTTCCAATGAGCCTGCCATCCAGAAATGAACCGGGGGGATACCGTGCCGCGGTGCGAACTCTCGATCAGACAATCGGTGAGGTTGTGTCAAATCTCGAAGCGCTACGAATTCATGGGCGAACGGTTGTGATTTTGACCAGTGCGAGCGGATCGCTGGCAACCACGACCCGGGCATGGGGAGAGCGGGTTCGTGGAGGGCAGGGGAGCATGAGGGATGTGGGTATCAATGTGCCGATGATTGTCCGTGGGTCGTACTACGTTCGTGCCGGCGAGGTGATCAAGGCCGGGGTGGATTTTTCTGATGTGTTTCCGAGTTTGCTGGAGATGGCGGGCGTGTTGCGTCCCCGTGGCAGGGAGTTGGACGGCCACTCGTTCGCTGGCTACCTGCGTGGTGGTGGAGTGGTGAATCCTCGTGCGTGGGTCTTTTCTCAGTATGGCTACGACCGTGTCATTCGACATGGGCCTTACAAGGTCTATCGGAACGGGCTGATGTTCGATATGTCCGACGATCTGCTGGAGAGGCATAACATCGGAGCGAGCGGTGTCTCGGAAGTTGTTGGGGTGGGAGAGGGGTTGATGCGTGTGATGAAGGGATTGCCCAAGGATCGTTTGCTGAAATTTCCCGTGGCGAGACGGATGGTCATTCGTCAGTTGGGACAGTGATGCACGGTGGTCGGGCGGTGATTGCACGATTGCACGACTTGGGAGCGCGTTGCAGTCTAGGCGGCGTGATTCGACTTACTCGTTTGTTTTGTTTGGTTGGGCTCTTGGCGTCGGGCAGTCCGGCGACGGCATGGGATTACGCGGGACATCGCATGGTGAACCTGTTGGCGGTGGACAGTTTGCCGGCGGATTTTCCCGCATTTGTGAAAGAGGCCAAGTTCCGCGAACGGATCGCGTTTCTTGCCGGTGAGGCTGATCGTTGGAGGAACACGCAGGATCTTCCGCTGAAGCACGTCAACAGTCCGGACCACTTTTTCGACATCGAACATCTCAAGGACTATGATGTCACCTGGGAATTTTTGAGTCCGTTTCGCTACACCTTTGTGCAGCAGCTTGCCCGCGCGAAACATCTGAATCCTGAACGTTTTCCAGAGATTCCCGTGGCTAAGAATCGTGATCGGACGAAGGGGCTGCCTGGTTTCCTGCCATGGACGATCATGGAGTATTACAGCAAGGTGAAAGCCGCCTGCAGCTATTTGAAGGTGTTTGAGGAACTGGGTACTCCGGAGGAAATCGACAATGCGCGACAGAATCTGGCGTATCTCATGGGAGTGATGGGGCACTTTGCGGGAGACGCATCGCAGCCGCTCCACACCACGATGCATTTCAATGGCTGGGTAAAGGACAACCCGAATTCCTACACAACCAATCGTCGGTTTCACTCTTGGATCGACGGCGGGTATCTGAAGAAGACCGGCGGGCTTGAATTCGAGAAGCTCAAGGCGATGACGCGTAAAGGCGTGAAGCTTGACACCATTCGCGGTCGCACCGACTACATCTTCCCTGTCATCATCGAATTCATCCGTGAGCAACACAAGCTGGTGGAACCCCTGTACGAGATGGACAAGGATGGGAGACTTTCCGGCGAAGGTGAGAACGGGATGCTGGGAAAACCGGTTCTCGAAAAGCAGATCGTCGCGGCGGCCGGGCTGCTGGCGGATCTTTGGTACACAGCGTATCAACTGGCGCCGACGGATCGCTATCTGACCTCGCAGCTCAATCAACGCAAATTGGCAGAAGGCCAGTGAACCTGACGGCGCAGAAGTTTTTCACGGTTCTGGTGGCGGCTCCGGATATCAAGGTGGCCCGCAAGGTGGCCAAGGCGGTGTTGGCCGAAAGGGTCGCGGCCTGCGCCAACATCGTTCCGCAGATCGAATCGCACTACTGGTGGGAAGGAAAACTGGAGTCGGCCAACGAATGCCTCATCGTGTTCAAAACGACCCGGCAGAATCTTGATTCACTTGAGGCCATCGTGCTGCGCGAACATCCGTATGATACGCCCGAGATTGTTGCCACGGAGATTGTGCAGGGTAACGAACGTTACCTTTCGTGGATGGAAGAGAGTGTTTGCTGAAGGCCGCGCGCGTCATTTCTCCTGCGTAGCAGCCGAGGTGACCAAGCTTAGATTCTTACCGGACGTTCCAGATTTCCCCGTCCACCCATTCTGACTCGTGAATGCCCAGCGAATAGCGGCAGGGGACAGCCGCAGTCCAAGACGCTGCCGCGCTCGCTGGTGCCCTGGGCGGTATGAGCCTCGTTACCTCGGCTGCTACGAGGAGAGGAGAACGCTGCTTGCGTTGAGAGTGGGGTTTCGTATTTTCTGAGGCATGCCTCGAATCCCGATCCTTCTGCATATTCTGCCCATTCTTTGGTTGCTGTTGTTTTCACCCAGCGCGGGTGCCGCGAAATTTCGACCGAACCCGGCTCCGACTTCGGGGGATCTGATGTTCGAGAAGTATTTTGCGGCGGAGACGAAACGACTCGCGCGACGATCGCTCGCCGACATCAAGACATTGGATGATTGGAAATCGAAGCGGCCCAAGTATCTGAAACAACTTCAGGAAATGCTGGGACTCGATCCGATGCCGAAAAGGACCGACCTCAAACCGGTGATCACGGGGACCATCGAGCATCCTGATTTTACCGTGGAGAACCTTCATTTCCAGTCCCGTCCCGGACTGTATGTGACGGGGAACCTGTACCTTCCGAAGGATCAGGAAAAGCCGGCACCGACGATCCTGTACGTTTGTGGTCATGGACGCGTGATGATCGATGGCGTCAGTTACGGGAACAAGACGTACTATCAACATCACGGGGAATGGTTCGCCCGACACGGCTATGTGTGTCTGGTGATTGATACGGTTCAGATGGGTGAACTCGAGGGGATTCATCATGGCACGTATCGGGAGAAGATGTGGTGGTGGAATTCGAGGGGCTACAGTTCCGCTGGTGCCGAGGCTTGGAACTGCATCCGCGCGCTGGATTACCTGGAGACTCGGATCGAAGTGGACCCGGAACGCTTTGGTGTGACCGGCCGTTCGGGTGGGGGCGCTTACAGTTGGTGGATCGCGACCCTGGACGATCGGATCAAGGCTGCCGCCCCGGTGGCGGGGATCACCGATCTGCACAATCATGTTGTGGATGGGGTCGTGGAAGGTCATTGCGACTGCATGTATCACGTGAACACCTACCGTTGGGACTTTGCACAAATTGCTGCGATGGTGGCTCCCCGAGCGCTTCTGATTTGCAATACCGACGACGATCGTATTTTTCCTTTGGACGGGGTGACCCGACTCTTTCAGAAGACCCGGGGGATTTACGAACTGCACGACGCGAAGGCAAATCTCGGACTCGTGATCGTTCCGGGTGGGCACAAGGACACGCAGCCGCTGCGGGTCCCGGTCTTCAACTGGTTCAACCGGCATCTCAAAGGTGAGGAACCGCCGATCACGGTTTACGCCGACAAAGTGTTCAAACCCGAGCAGTTGAAAGTGTTCAAGGAACTTCCGAAAGATGAGATCACCACGATCGCTCATGAGAATTTCACCCGACTGGCGAAAGATGGAACGCTCGAATCGGCGGAAGCAGTGCAGAAGCTTCACAAGAAGAGTTTCCGGGGCTGGCCGGAGCCTAGGGGCGCGCCGGCGATGAAGCGAGTGGCGCAGACCGAGAAGGATGGGGTGACGTTGGAGGTCTATGAATTCACCTCTCAGGATCAGATGCAGTTGCGGATGTACGTGGCTGCGCCGAAGAACGCCGCGCCGGAATCGCTGCACCTCGAGGTGATTGATGAGGTGGGATGGAAGCGCCAACTGCAGACCGCGCGGGTGGGCTTCGCGAGCGCCTTCGCTGAGGAATTTGTCCGGTCTGGAGTGGACGAGAAGGCACCTGTCCCCGCCGCTGCCAGGGCCGGCTTCAACAAGTGGATGCGATACATCAAGGAGAACAAAGGTGTGTATGTGACTTTCACTCCTCGGGGAATCGGGCTCACGAGTCTGCGCGATGACGAGCGCCATCGGACGCAGGTGCGTCGCCGGTTCATGTTGCTCGGGCAGACCCTGGACGGCATGCGCGTCTACGACATCCACCGGGCGATTGATTCATTGCGGTCGCTGAAAGGGTTCGCGGGCTTGCCGTTGCATATGTGGGGTGGGGGAGCGATGGCGAACAATGTTCTGCTCGCCGCGATCATGCACCCGGATGGTGCTGAGCAGCTTCATCTCACAAATCTGGCGATGGATGACAAGACCGCGCCGGACTATCTCAATATCTCCCGGGTCGCGAATTGGGGCCAGCTCGTTGATGTCGCGAAAGAGCGGATGAAGGTCGGGATCAATAACCGGAAGAAAAGATAGGAATAGATCCGAGTGATCAAACCTCCGGTTCCGAATGATACTTTCACTTGACCCACCCTCGGGCATTCCCGAGGCTCTCGCACCATAACATGAAACGAACCCTTTGGCTTGCCGCCATCCTTCTCTTCCAGTGCGCGATCGCCGTCGCCGACAGCACTGAGAAAGCCGTTGTTCAAATCCTCACTGCCGGTCAGCGGCCGAACTGGGCGACGCCCTGGCAGTTCGGATCTGTGAGGCGAAGCAGTGGAACCGGTTTTATTGTGAAAGGCCGGCGCATCATGACCAACGCCCATGTGGTCAGTTGGGCGCGACAGATCCTGGTCAAGCGCCCGCAGGATCCGCGGCTGTATGTCGCACACGTCAAATACATCGGACACGACTGCGACCTGGCTTTGCTGGAAGTCGAGGATTCCCTGTTCTTTGAAGGGATCAAGCCGCTGGAACTTGGCCCGCTTCCCAAGGTGCGCACAACGGTCGTGACCTATGGCTACCCGGCTGGGGGCGAACAGATTTCCTTCACCCGCGGGGTTGTATCCCGGATCGAGATGCAGAGCTACGCGCACATCGGAAACCGATCGCTGCTGGGGGTTCAGACGGATGCTGCGATCAATCCAGGGAACAGCGGTGGCCCGGTGATTCAGGACGGCAAGGTCATCGGCGTTGCGTTTCAGGGCATTCCCGGATTGGAGAATGCCGGCTTCTTCATTCCCCCCCCGGTGATCAATCACTTCCTGGAAGACATTGGCGACGGCAGCTACGACGGTTTTCCGCAGGCGGGGATTCGTTTCCAAGCGCTGCAGAACCCGGCTTATCGGAGTAGGCTGAAATTGCCAGACAATGGTATGGGGGCTCGGGTGGACAGTCTGGTGGACAGCATGCCGGCGGCGAAAATGCTGAAGATCGACGACGTCATTCTTGAGATTGGCGGTTACTCCGTCGGCAGTGACGCCACGATCATTTACGATGGGAACCGGTTGCAATTACCTTTGGCAATTCAGGAAGCACAGCATGGCGGAGAGGTGCCGGTGAAGATTTGGCGCGATGGTGCGGAGATCGAAGCGATGCTGCCGGTGAAAGCCAATCCGGAGGATCGCCGCAACGGCAATCAATATGACCTGCCTCCCCGATATTTCGTCTATGGTGGATTGGTCTTCACGCCACTGACTTTTGACTACATGCGCAGCGTTTCGGCAGGTTCTTCCACCCGAAGCGCCTTGGTCTACGAACTCTTCTATCGAAAAAACGAAGACCCGAAATCCGTGCGCCAGGAACCGGTCGTGGTGAGTCGGGTGTTGCAGGATCGGGTGAACGCGAACCTACGGGTTGCGGCCGGATCGTTGGTGGACAAGATCAATGGCAAGCGAATTGAGAAACTCGAAGATGTGATCGCTGCTTTTGCCGCGGGCAAAGGGGAGCATCACCTGATCGAGTTCGGAAAAGACGGTGCGTTTGAGGTGCTCGGACGCGCCGCCGCCGAGAAGGCGAATGAACAGATCTCGCGTATGTATGGAATCCCCTCCGACCGAAGACTTTGACTGACATGAAGAAACTCATTTTTGCACTGGGCGCATTGCTGCTGCTCGAAACGACGGCCCCGGCAGCAGGCGTTGCCTGGGAGAAGTCGATCATCACGATCCAGGCCACCCGCAAGACCTACACCCCGTCCCAGCCTTGGAGTCGTAGCTCAATTACGTCGCTGAAAACCGGCGTGGTTATTGGTAAGAACCGATTCCTCACCACTGCGGAGGGGCTTCAGGATCTCTCGATGATGCGCGTTCAGAAGAACGGCCGCGGCACCTGGTGGGAAGGGAAACTCCTCTGGTTGGATTTTCACGCGAACATTGCCGTGGTCTCTGCCAGTGAAGCCGTCTTTGCGGAGGGTCTCGTGCCAGCAAAAATGGGGGACGCGGATTCCGAACGGAAGGATTGGCAGATTCTGCGCTGGAAAACCGGCAACCTGGAGCGCCGCGCCGCGGAGTTTAACCAGTTTCTCGTGCAGGAAGGGCGGTTGACGTTCATCCAACATCTGCAACTGGAAGCCAGTTCTGACATTGATGCCGTGGGTTGGGGAGAGCCATTGATCTCCGGCGGCAAGATCGTCGCGATCGCAACGGGCCAGATTGAAAACAACGTTCGCTTCGCGCCGGTTTCATTCTTCCAAAAAGTTTTGGATGCACGCGCCGCTGGCAAGCCGCGCAGTCTGGGTTATTTTCCTTTCGTCTGGTCACCAGTCGCCAATCCGGAACTGTATGATTTTCTGAAACTGCCGGGTGAACCTCGCGGGGCGTTGATCCTGCAGATTCCCGATGTGCCCAAGGTGAAAGGAAAATTGAAGCAGAGGGACATCATTCTCGAAGTGGACGGGTTCCCGATCGACAACGAGGGCTACTACCGCGATCCCGAACTGGGATTGATTATCCTGGAAAATCTTTCCACGCGCGAAAAACTGGCGGGAGACATCGTAAAGCTGAAGGTCTGGCGGGATGGCAAGTCGGTGAACGTGAACTACGTGCTGCCGCCGGCGCGCTTCGAACACAAGCTGCTTCCGGAGCAGACCTTTGGGCAGGAGCCCGAATACCTGATTGTCGGTGGACTGCTGTTTCAACCCCTGAACGTTCCGTTACTGCGTGCCTTTGGTGCCAATTGGCGAACGCGGGCGCCGTTGGGACTGACCAATTTTGCCGATGGCCCTCCCAAGAAGGGTAGGGAAGGTTTGGTCGCGCTGACGATGGTCGTTCCCGATCCCTTCAACCTCGGATATCAGAGTGCCCGTTGGTTGGTGGTGGATACGATCAATGAACGTAAGATTACCAACATCGCCGATATTCGCTCCGCGATGAAAAAGCCGATCAATGGATTTCATGAGGTGCGGTTCATGAAAGGGAGCAGCGTTGAACGCATGGTGCTGGATGCCAAGAAGGAGCCGGCCGTCACCAAGCAGATTTTGGAACATTACCGAATTCCGGCTCCCGCTTTCTTCGCGAGCGAATAGGCTGCGTCAGTCCACCGTGAGCGGATTCGACAAGCTGGTTGTCTTTGTTGCGAAAGGCTTCGGGACCGGGTGTGTGCCGAAAGCCCCGGGAACGGTGGGTTCCATCGCGGGGGTGGCGTGGGTCGCGATCCTGCTGCTTCCCGGAGATCGAACCCTCTATCTCGCTGCCACGATTCTAGGTGTTTTTGCATCTGTCTGGTTCTGTGGTCGAGCCGAGGAGATTCTCCAGTTACACGATCCTGGTTCCATTGTCATCGATGAGATCGTCGCCTTACCCATCTGCTTTCTCCCGCTCGTGTTGCGGGACGGCGGATTGTCCGACGTGGAGACGGTTTTCGTTCAGAATTGGTGGTGGGCACCGCTGATCTTCGGGCTGTTTCGCCTCTTCGACATCTGGAAACCCTGGCCCGTGAACCAGATCCAGAATTTGCGGGGAGGATGGGGCGTGACCGCGGATGATGTGCTGGCGGGCGGCTACGTCTGTGCGATCGCGTGGTTCCTGGCTTAGACCGATCAGATGTGATCCCGGTGGGGAGAGCAGGCGCAGTCCGCTCGCTGGGGCTGATCCAAACGAAGAGCCCATGCGTTTCGCTGTGCTGATATGCCTTTGGAACGATGACCTCGAACACCTCCTTGGAGATGTCGAATACGGCCGGATTCTCGACCGAGTGGATCCGCATTTTCAGTTCAATACGATCACTTTGCTGCGCGGATTTCTCGAAGCGCATTGTCCACGTCCCAGTCCGGTGTGGGGCAGTTCAGCGCCTGGTAAACTGGATACGGCAAGGAAGAAGGCAAGGAATCTCAGGCAGCGCATTTCGGAGGCCGTTGGAAATGTGATAGGGTGGCAAATGAATCTTTGGCGATAAAACAGTTTATCGCCACAACCGCTTCGTCAGAATCTAACGTTCGTTCAGGCTCCAATCGTAGTCGGTGTATTTGATGGAAAGACTACGTGAGAACGCTGCCTGTTGTGACTTGGGGAAGAATGGCTGGACGAACTTGAGCACGCTGCCTGATTGTCTTTCAAAATCCTCATCGAACCACTTGAAGATGGGTGAGAGATAGACGCGCCCGGCAGGGGCGTCCAGCCGGTTTTTGGCGTTCTGGCCGAGAAAGATGCGCCCCTGATCGTTGAGTTGTTCACTGAGCCGGGAGGCAACATAGGCTTCCGAACGCAGTGGCGGGCAGCTCTTGGCAGCGCAGACGAGGGCGAAGTGCGCCCGCGCATCGCGGTAATTCTTCCGGATGATGCCGTGTTCCAAATGATCAAGGGTCGTTGTCTCACCGAAGAGTTTCACCACCTTCTGCTTCCATGGACCGCTGAAGAATCCGCCGATCTTCTTGATGCTGGCCACCGGGTAGTTTTCGAGGATGAGTTGTAGGGTGGCTGCGTTGTAGAGGTTGTAGAGAAATGCCAATTGCTCGTTTTTCGACCACCGGTTGAACTGGGATTCTTTTACCACAGCAAGTTCGCGGAGGTAGGCCTGTAGTTGGATGGGCTTTGACTTGAGTGTCCGATAGTTCACCCAGCCGTCTTTGACGTTCGTTTTCAGCACTTTGGCCAAGCGGGCGTGGGTGTGGTCAAACTGGGCGGCTTGCGTCGAGCCAAGGGTGAGGGCAATCGCCAGGCACATTCCGGTGAAGATTCGATTCAGATGCATCATAAACTACGAGTCTACAGTGGGATGTTTAGTCCATTCATTCTGTTCACCGAGCAAATTACGATGGAACCTGGTCGGAGTCAGTAGTGTTCGGCCGGGAAGTTGCTCAGGGCCGGCGTTGTGCAGGTTGACTCAGCAATTTTTAAGTTGGTTGGGGTGTGGAGGCGTCTTGCCGAATCTGGGTTCGCCGAAATGTCAGTCAGCGACCAGATTCGATCGGGGCAAAGCGGTCGATATTGAGAATTTCTGAACAATTTGCCCGACAGGCCTAGCCATTTGCGGGGACCCAGTTATGCTCAGCGCGCGTCAGGTGATTACCTTCCGCATTTGACGATGATTGAATCCGGTAAAAAGCCTGCCAACAACGATGCCCTGCGATCAGGAAAGGGATTCTTGCAATCCCTTGAGCAGGTGATCACGGCGGTGCTGCGAGATCGTACCCCAGCGGAGGTCAACGGCCTGTTGACTTCCATCATCGACGGTTTGCAGGAGGCCGGCCTGACATTGCCGGGGCTGATCTCGACGCCTTACGTCAATACCATCGCCACCGAGGATGAACCGGAGTATCCGGGGGATCAGGAAATAGAGCGGCGCATCAAGAGCTACATCCGCTGGAACGCGATGGCGATGGTCGTGAAGGCCAACACCAAGCACGCTGGCATTGGTGGGCATATTTCCACTTACGCTTCGTTGGCGACGCTGTACGAAGTCGGATTCAATCACTTCTTCCGGGGTGCGTCCGGCGGGCGGCCGGCAGACATGATCTATTTCCAAGGACATGCCTCGCCAGGCGTTTATGCGCGGGCCTATCTGGAAGGCCGGATGGAGGCGACGCAGTTGCACAATTTCCGGCGGGAACTGGCCGAGGGTGGAGGATTGTCGTCTTACCCTCATCCCTATCTCATGCCGGATTTCTGGCAGTTTCCGACGGTGTCAATGGGACTCGGGCCCATCATGTCGATCTATCAGGCCCGCTTTAACCGGTATCTGCGGGACCGGAGCCTGATCGAAGACACGCACGAACCCAAGGTCTGGTGCTATGTCGGCGACGGGGAAAGTGATGAACCGGAGACCCGCGGCGCCATCTCGCTCGCCGGTCGGGAGAAACTCGACAACCTGGTCTGGGTCATCAATTGCAATTTGCAGCGTCTGGATGGCCCCGTGCGGGGCAATGGCAAGATCATCCAGGAATTGGAGTCATTGTTTCGCGGCGCGGGCTGGAATGTCATCAAGGTCGTCTGGGGAAGCGATTGGGATCCGCTCCTGGAGGCCGATGAGGATGGACTGCTCGTTCAGCGCATGGAGGAGACCGTGGATGGGGAGTATCAGAAATACTCTGTCGAATCCGGCGGCTACGCCCGAACCCATTTTTTCGGGAAGTATCCGGAACTGGCGAAACGGGTGAATCACCTGACTGACGCGCAAATCCACAAGATGCGGCGCGGCGGTCATGACCCGCGGAAAGTGCACGCCGCCTATCAGGCCGCGATGGATAACAAGGGTTCGCCGACCGTCATCCTCGCCAAAACGATCAAGGGATATGGACTGGGTGAGGCCGGTGAGGGACGGAACATCTCGCACCAGCAGAAGGCGCTCAATGAAAAGGAATTGCGCGAGTTTCGGGATCGCTTTGGCGTTCCGATCGCCGACGAAGACATCGCCGACGCGCCGTTCTATCGGCCGCCGCCGGACAGCGTCGAAATGCAGTATCTGCTGAAGCAACGCGAGTCGCTGGACGGGTTTGTCCCCACCCGCACGGTCGGCAAGGAGCGGTTGGAATTGCCCGCCGCCGAGATTTACAAGGAACTCCATGGCGGATCGAAGAGCGCGGTGTCCACCACGATGGCCTTTGTGCGCCTGCTGACCAAACTGCTGGATGACAAGAACATCGGTGATCGCATCGTGCCCATCATTCCGGACGAGGCGCGGACCTTTGGCATGGATTCGCTGTTTCGCCGGCACGGGATCTATAATTCGGCAGGACAGAATTACGAACCGGTGGATCGTTCCAACCTGCTGTACTATCGCGAGGCGACCGATGGCCAGATTTTGGAGGAGGGTATCAGCGAATCTGGGGCCATGTCCTCCTTTCTCGCCGCCGGCGTCAGCTACTCCTCCGTGGGGAAGGTGATGGTGCCGTTTTACATTTTCTATTCGATGTTCGGTTTCCAGCGCATCGGAGACCTGGCCTGGGCCGGCGGGGACATGCGGGCGCGCGGATTTCTGCTGGGGGCGACGGCTGGTCGCACCACCTTGAACGGGGAAGGGTTGCAACACCAGGATGGTCACGGCCATCTGCTTGCGGCCACCTATCCCCACGTGCTCAGCTACGATCCTGCCTTTGGTTATGAGGTTGCCGTCATCGTTGAGGACGGCATGCGGCGGATGTATGCGGACGACGAGGACCTGATCTATTACATCACCCTGCAGAACGAGAATTATCCGATGCCCGCCAAGCCGGAGGGTTCGGAAACGGGCATCTTGAACGGGCTCTACAAATTCAAACCGGGACCGGAAGGGCTGGGGCATCGTGTGCAGATCTTCGGCAGCGGCTCCATTCTGAATGAGGCCCTGCGGGCGCAGCAGATTCTGGCGGAGCAGTATGATGTATCCGCTGATGTCTGGAGCGCGACGAGTTACAAGGCGCTGCGGGCGGGCGCGCTAGAGGCGCAACGTTGGAACATGCTGCACCCGGGCGAGGAACCGCGAAAGTCGTACCTGGAAACGACGTTGGAGGCTGAGACCGGACCGTTCATCGCCGTTTCCGATTGTATGAAACTCGTGTCCGATCAGATTGCACCCTGGGTTCCGGACGGGCTTTTCTCGTTGGGAACAGACGGGTTTGGCCGCAGCGAAACGCGCGAGGCCTTGCGCCGCTTCTTCGAGGTGGATGCGGAATCAACCGTGGTCGCTTCGTTGTACGCCTTGAGCCTGAAAGGTTCGATCTCGCCGGAAACAGTGAGTCAGGCAATGAACAAATTTGGCATCAGTCCGGACAAATCCGCGCCGGTGCTCGTGTAACAATCCCGGGAGCAAAACGCTCCCCAGAAACAATACAAAACAACTGTGGACGTTAAACTTCCTCAACTGGGTGAAGGCTCCGATTCCGGCGAAGTGGTCGGCATACTCGTGGCCGTCGGCGACGTGGTCGAATTGGACCAGACTGTCATCGAACTCGAGAATGCCAAGGCCGTCGCGCCGATTCCCTCTCCGGCTGCGGGAACGGTCACCGCGATTCTCGTCGAGGTCGGTTCGAGCCTCTCCGTCGGCGACGTCATTCTCAAACTGGATTCCAAAGTCGCCACCGGCGGTTCGGCCCCCGGGCCGGCAGCGAAATTACCCACCCAGCCAACGGTGAAGCCGGATATCATCGCTCCGGTGCCTGGTAAACCCATCGCTCCGGTGCCTGGCAAACCTGGAACTTCGATCCCGGGATTGCCTCCGGCCGCGTCTCCCACGGTTCGACGGTACGCCCGCGATCTTGGCATTGATCTGAATGATGTGGTGGCAACCGAACGCGGTGGCCGGGTTGGGATGGGCGATCTCCGGAACTACATTCAGGGACTCATTGGACAGAGCCGCGCGGCTAAAGGTGGCACTGGAGTCGTGGCCGAGCCGATCATTGATTCCCCCGGCTGGGGTGAAGTCACGCGGAAACCTTTGTCGGGGATCCGCAAGGTGATCGCCGAGCGGATGACCCGGTCGTGGACCACCATTCCGCACGTCACCCAGTTTGATGAGGCCGACATTACGAATCTGTTGGCGCTCAGCAAAAAGCACGCGGCCGCCTATGCGAAACAGAAAAAAAAGCTGACCCTGACCGGCTTCATTCTGCGGGCGCTCGTCCCGTGCCTGCAGGAACATGCGATTTTGAATGCCAGCATTGATACCGTGCGCGGCGAACTGGTTTACAAGTCGGCACTCAACGTCGGTATCGCGGTGGACTCGGAACATGGGCTGACTGTTCCGGTCATCCGGCAGGTGGGCGAAAAGTCCCTGTTGGAACTGTCGGAGGCGTTGGTAACGCTGGCGGAACGGGCGCGACAACGCCAGACCACGGCGGACGAGATGAAGGACGGAACCTTCACCATCAGCAATCAGGGCGGCATCGGCGGTGGGCATTTTACGCCCATTGTGAATGCTCCCGAGGCCGCGATCCTCGGCGTGGGACGCGGAAAGAAACGGCCGGGCATCGTTGACGGGAAAATCGAGCCGCGGGTCTTTCTGCCCCTGTGTCTCTCTTATGATCATCGGCTGATCGACGGCGGCACGGCCGCCCGTTTTATCACGCAGCTCGTCGCGCAGCTCGAAAACTTCAGCGAAGATTCAGTGCAACTCTGATTGAATTCATGGACGAAATTGAAACAGAAATTTTGGTGATTGGCGCCGGTCCCGGCGGTTATGCCGCCGCCTTTCTGGCGGCGGATCGCGGGAAAAAAGTCGTGCTGGTGGAGCGGGAGAATCGGCTTGGTGGCGTGTGTCTCAACCACGGCTGCATCCCATCCAAGGCGTATCTGCACGCGACCCATCTGATCTCTGAAGCCCGGCGTTCGAAGCAACGGGGAATTATTTTCGCCGAGCCACAGATTGAACTGAACACCCTGCGCGAGTGGAAAGAGTCAGTGCTCGAAAAGCTGGCGGGCGGGATTCAGGGGCTGGCCAAGGCCCGCGGCGTGGAAGTCATTCACGGACGCGGCCATTTTCAGGATTCTCACACACTGCGAGTGGAAACAGACCAGGGCCAGCGCTTCATCCGCTATCAACAGGCCATCATCGCCACCGGTTCACGACCGGCCATGCCTAAGGCCTTCGATCTGGGTAATCCACGGGTCATGACGTCCACCGAAGCGTTGGAACTTGCATCTACGCCCAAGCGCCTGTTGGTCATTGGCGGCGGGTATATCGGCATGGAACTCGGCATGGTTTACAGTGCCCTCGGCAGTGAGGTAACCGTGGTGGAAGCGCTGGGGGGGATTCTCGCCGGTGCCGATTCGGACCTGGTCCGGCCCGTGATGAAGGCCGCCAAAGCTGCCTTCAAGGAAATTCGGCTCAGCACCAAGGTGACCGGAATGACCACCGCCGGCCGACAGATCAAGGTCATCACCTCCGGGGCTGGAGCCGAAGATTCGCGGGAGGATCACTTCGACAACGTTCTGGTCGCGGTCGGTCGCCGACCGAACTGCGACGACCTCGGATTGTCCAACACCAGTGTTCAAACCGGTGCGGGTGGATTCATTCAGGTGGGTCCGGGGCAACAGACAGACGATCCCGCGATCTATGCCATCGGTGATGTGACGGGCGGCCTGATGCTGGCCCACAAAGCCGCGCGCGAAGCCCGTCTGGCCGTCGCGGCGCTCGTCGGCGAAACCGCCGAAGATCCCACGGAACTGCTTGTGCCCGCCGTTGTTTTTACCCATCCGGAACTGGCGTGGGTCGGACTGACCGAAAGCGAGGCAAAGGAGAAGAAGATCAATTTCAAGTCCGTGCGGTTCAGTTGGGCGGGTCTGGGACGGGCTTTGAGCACGGATGCCACCGAGGGTTTTACCAAGTTGATCGTGGATCCCGACAGTGAACGCATCCTGGGTGTGGGAATCGTCGGGCAGGGAGCGGGCGAACTCATTGCCGAAGGCACCTTGGCCATTGAAATGGGAGCCACGGCCTTCGACCTCGCCGAAACCATCCACCCTCATCCCACGCTCTCCGAATCGCTGATGGAATGTGCTGAAGTCTTCTATGGCGCTTCGGCCCATGTTGTACCCAAGGCGAAAAAGTCTACCGACTGACTCCGGTTGATTTTCCGATTCAGTCTCCCTAAAAAGACTATGGCGCACTCTATGCCCGCCAGCAGTTGCGCCAGCGGCACACTGGCGAAGCTGGCCGCTCAATCGCTGATTGCGTATGGAATGATGAGTTCGTTCCCGTGCCGTCGGGTGCCGCAAGTGGAGCACCCACGAGCTGCTCCTCAGATTGGATTGAGAAGTCCAGATTCCACAGCGTGAACTCCCATGTGTCGCCGACCTCTTCGTTGTGGGTGGGGCATTGATGGAAGCAGAGGAGTATCTGAAAGGCCTGCTGCCAAATCAGATTCTACACAGCTGCCTGCGAGGCAGCACTGGACGCTGTCTCTTTTCTGGTTGCGGGTCTGTTCCGAGTGCTGGGGCTATTCCAGTCGCTTGAGCAGGCAGTCACGGCAGAAACATTCTTTGCCGGGATCCACTGCTTTGGGATCCATCGCGGGGAGTTCAAAGCACCAACAGCTGTCGGCGCCTTCACTGTATTCGCAGACGAATGGTTCCCCGCAGCCGGCGCATTGCTTTTTGTCCGGGGATTCGATTGGTTGAGGCTCAGACACTTGTTACCAGGAGACGGTGGTGCCGGGTTGGGCGACGGGATACCAGCCGTCTTGGTCGGGGAGGACTTTGGGCATGACGTCGTAGTCGAGGCGATCGGGCATCTGGGTGAGGTTTGAATTGAAGGCCTGATCCCAGGTGACTTTCTTGCCGGAGTAGGTGGCCATGCGGCCCATGATGGCGACCATGGTGCTGAGGGCTCCGTATTCGGCCTCGTGGTAGGGCTTGTTTTCCTGGATGGCGTTGAAGAAGGGGTAGTGTTCGAGTTGATGGCCGTCTTCGCGTCGTTTCAAGCGTTTGGACCAGGCTTTGGGACCGGTGACTTCGAATAGCTTTTGGCCGGGCGGAATGTTGGCGGTGCCTTTCGTGCCTTGGATGTATTCGGCGACTTCAGGAAAGCATCCGCGGATCTGGCGGCAGCCGCTGAACATGCGGGAGCCGTCGGCATATTCGAATTCCACTGAGTGGTGATCGAAGATCTGGCAATGACGTTTGGCTTTGCGCACCTGACGTCCGCCCTGACCGTTGGCGCTGACGGGATATTGCTGTTTCACCCAGGTGACGACGTCGATGTTGTGGATGTGCTGTTCGACGATGTGATCGCCGGAGAGCCAGGTGAAGTAGTACCAGTTGCGGATCTGGTATTCCATTTCGGTTTCGCCGGGAAGTCGTTCTTTTCCATCGCGGGAGCTGCCGAGCCAATACGCGCGCATGGTGTGGATGTCGCCGATGTCGCCGTCATGGATTCGCTTCACCAGATCCTCATAGGTGGGTTGATGACGGCGCTGCATACCTACGGCCGTTCTGATGTTTTTCCGCTTCGCTTCCTTGGCCGCAGCCAGAATCCGCCGGACACCAGGGGCGTCAACCGCGACGGGTTTTTCAATGAAGACGTGTTTTCCCTGACGAACCGCTTCTTCGAACATGAGTGGTCGGAAACCGGGAGGGGTTGCGAGGATCACCACGTCGGCCACTTCAATCGCCTTCTTGTAAGCATCGAACCCGACGAACTGGCGTTCCTTGGGAACGCTGACCTGGTCCGGTTTCTGTTTGCTGATGTTCTTGAGACTGCCTTGGAGTTGGGATTCGGAGACCTCGGCCAACGCCACGAGATGTACGCTGTTGCTGGTGTTGAGTGCCTGAACGGCAGCACCGGAACCGCGTCCGCCACATCCGACCAGCGCGAGTTTGAGCGCGAAGCTGGGAGCGCCATGGGCGGCGCGTTCGACGGGGAGGATCAGGGAAGAGGCGGCCAACGCAGTGGCTTTGGCTGACTTCGGGTTCGATGGAGTTGTGCTCATGAGAATTTGTACAGAGAGCGATTCAGGATTTACGTTTCTTGGGAGCGGGTTTGGATTTTGTTTTCAGTCCCGTCTCCGCAGCCCAGGTAAACCAGGCGGCGGCCATCGTATCGGTTCGATCGGGATGTTTCGCGGCGAGATTCTTGGTTTCACAGCGGTCGGTTGAAAGGTCGTAGAGTTCCCACTTCTTGTTTGATTTGTCCCATACCACTTTCCAATCACCGCGTCGGAGCGCGCGATTACCTGACCATTCCCAGGCGAGTTGCTGGTGGCCTTCGCGGGTGCCGCCCTTGAGGATTGGCAGGAGACTTTTTCCTTCGACGGGAAGAATGTTTTGTCCGGCGTGGGACTTTGGATAGGTGCTGCCTGCGAGTTCGAGGAACGTAGGCATGAAATCGATGATGTGACCCACCTCGCGGGTGAGCGTGTCCGGTTTGATCGCCGCAGGCCAGCGGGCGATACAGGGGGTGCTGATGCCGCCTTCATGGGCGTATTGCTTGTAGCGTTTGAAAGGCGCGTTTTGGGCCCAGCCCCACGCGGGACCGACGGCGGTGTAGAATTCCTTCGGACCCGGTATGAGCGAAGTGTTTCGCCCGCCCGGTTCCTCGGCGCAGCCGCCGTTGTCGGAGAGGAAGAGCACAAGAGTGTTTTCGTCCGCGCCGACGTCCCTGAGGGTTTGCATAAGGCGACCGATGTTTTGATCCATGGAGTCGATCATGGCGGCGTAGACTGCCATGCGGAGATCTTCCCAATCCTGATTGGCTGTATCCCATTCGTAAGATCGGCTGTCGCGTTCACTCAGTGACCAGGCATCGGTGGCGATGCCCATCTCTTTCAGACGGGCCCAGCGTTGTTCCCGGAGTTTGAACCAGCCGATGTCCTTGTATTTGCCCCGGTATTTGGCGATGTCCTCGGGCTTCGCATGTAGCGGGTAGTGCGGGGCGGTGTAACAGACGTGGAGGAAGAATGGTTTATCAGTCTTGCTCGCCTTCTTTATGAATCCGACGGCGTGATCGGTGAACGCGTCGGTTGAGTAGTAGTCGTCCGGAAACTGTTCGATGGATTCGTTGTTCTGACCAAACTTGCGAACCTTGCCACCTTTGAATTTCGGATCGGGTTGTTTGGGGTTGAAGAAGTTGCAACAGCCGTCGAGCAGGCCGTAGTAATCGTCAAAACCGCGCTTGTGCGGGTGGGTGGATTCGCCGGAACCAAGATGCCATTTGCCGCTGAGCGCTGTCTGGTAACCGGCGAGTTTCATGGCTTCGCCCAGCGTTACCATGTTCTTGCGCAGCAGTCCGCCCTGGCCGCGTCGCGGATACAATCCCGTGACGATCGAGGCGCGGGTGGTTGTGCACTTTGCGTTGTTGTAGAACTGCGTGAAGCGCAGGCCCTGCTTGGCCATGCGGTCGAGATTGGGAGTGTTGACTTCGCCGCCGTAGCAGCCGATGTCGGACCAGCCCATGTCGTCGCACATGATGAGCACGATATTGGGGCGGGGCGCTTTGGCGGCCGGTGCACGAACGATGGAGAAGAGCATCAACGCCAAGACCAAGGATGTGAATCGCATCCGGTTTGGATAGCTGCTGATGGCGGCGGTTCAAGCTTTGAATTCCCGCCCCATTCTGCTCGCTCACGCTTGCGGCTACGGTTTGGGAGCCAGCGATACGACGAGTGCGCTGTGGTCGGATCCGAGGCGGGGGCCGATCCGGCGTTCGACGGTGTGGAGACTGGGCGAATGGAAGACGTGATCGATGGGAATGGCGAAGGGGAAGAAGTTGCGCCGCCAGGTGGCGCGGGCACCGAACCCTTGGGCAGAATTGATCAGGCCGCCAGATTTAAGGAAATCGCAGTAGTGGGAGGAATACGGGGTGAGGTTGAAGTCTCCTGCGGCGATGACGCAATCGTTGGTGATCGCTTTGATCAGGCTTACGAGCGCGTGCAGTTGGGCGTTCCGGTTGGCACTGTTCTCACGTCCTGATGGGGGAACGGGATGGGTGCCAAAGAAGTGAACCCGCAGATCCTGAACTACGATAGTGGCTTCGATGGTCGGAACGCCGGCCTTGCCGAGATAGTGAATGGTGTGTGATTCGATTGGCCATCTGCTGAGCAGCAGCACTCCGAAGTTGTCGTCCCGCGGCAGAGCGATGCAGTGGGGATACTCGTCGAATAGCCCGGAGAGTCCATCCACCCAGCGTTGGTTGATTTCCATCAGGAAGACCACATCAGCGAACTCATCGTGGAGAAAGCGGGAGACTTTGTCATGCTGGGTTGTGCGTGTCCGCACGTTGTGGGAGATCAGTTTGATAGCCGGTTCAAGATGTTCGGGTGTCGCCGGTCGTAGGAAGAATCCCAGTGGTTCAATGGCGAGGAGCGCGGAACACGCCAGCATCGCGACTGCCGGTTTGAAGTTGCGTAGGGCCGCAAGTAGGACCGCGATGATCAGGAGCGCGACCAGATATTGAACACGAAAATTTGTGAACAGATCGGGGATCCAATGGAAGCGTCCAAGGGTGCCGAAGAGGGGGAGAACCAGAACTGCGATTCCGGCCGCTGTGAGTCCCCTTCGCAAAAGGGTTCGCCAGGTAGGGGGGGAAGTAGGTGGTAGGTTGGCATTCGTTGGTTCCACGGGAAATTGGGACTTTGGTCAATGGACTCCGGGGAGGGAGCAATCTGTGTAACTCAATCCCATTCCCACTGGACGTCGAAGGCGAAGGCGGCAGCTCAGGAACTAAGGAGCTCTTCGGCGTGTTTGGCGATGGCTTCGCCTTTGCCGCCGAGCATGCGGATGATCTCGTTGATCCGGTCCTGGTCGGTGACCGGTGAGATCAGGGAGATGGTGCGCCCGTGGGTGACCTGTTTGGTGACGACCTGATGATGAGCGGCGGCGGCGGCCACCTGCGGGAGGTGGGTGACGCAGAGGACCTGACGATTTGTTGCGATGTGGCGCATTTTGTCCCCGACGACGTGAGCGGTTTCGCCACCGACGTTGGCATCCACTTCATCAAAAATGAGGAGCGGCACGCGATCCTGTTCCGCGAGGACGGTCTTGATCGCCAACATTATCCGGGCCATTTCCCCGGAGGAAGCGATGGCTCGCAGGGATTGGGAGGGTTCTCCGGGATTGGGTGCGAACTGGAATTCGATCCGGTCAAACCCGGTTTGATTGGGAGTCGTCAGCGTTCCGAGGGCGACGGCGAATTCGCTTTGCTTGAATCCGAGGGCGCGGAGTTGCTTCACTACTTCCCTGGAGAGCTTGGCGATCACTTTGCTGCGCTTGGTGGTGATCGTTTTGCCGTCTTTGATCAGCCGGTCTGAGAGTCGCTCGAGTTCGGAATTGAGCCGGGCAACTTCGGCATCGCGTGATTCGAGCGAGGCGAGTTTGTCGGCGGCCTTTTCTCCGAACTGACGGACGTCATCGAGGCTGGGTCCGAATTTGCGTTTGAGAGATTGGAGATTTCCGACCTGATCTTCGAGTTCCTGCAGCCGGACCGGATTCACGTCGAGACGGTCCAGGTAGGCGGAGACTTCGGACTGCAGATCTTGGACGAGACTGGTGACGTCTTCCTGCAGTTCGACCAGATTTCCGGCTCCGGCATCGATCTGATTCAGATCCTGGACGAGTCGGCTTACTGCGTTGACCTGATTGGTGAGGGAATCATCTTCGCCGTTGAGTAGTTCGAGGGCGCCGCCGGCGAGTTGCATCAGCTGGGACGCATTGCTGACCCGCTGGTGTTCGGCTTCGAGTCCGGCCTCGTCGAGTTCATCGAGTTGGGCGGCCGCGATCTCTTTCACCTGGAACCGGAGCAGATCCAGTTGTTGCTCGTAGGTCTGTTCGTCGACGATGAAGTCGGCCCGTTCCGCTTCGATGTCCCGGCGCTGTTGCAATAACTGGCCGAATTTCTCGACTGCCGACTCGAGTCCGGCGAAGGCATCCAGAAGTGCAAGCTGGCGGCTGGGATGTAACAGGGACTGATGATCGTGCGGACCATGGATATCGACGAGCCATTCACCTATCTGGGCGAGATGATTGAGACTGGTTGGCGAACCGTTGATGAACTGGCGGTTTGTGCCGCCTGCGGAAAAGGTTCGTTTGAGAAAGAGCTGCCCGTCAGCGCACTCCTCCAGCCCGTTTTGATCCAGCCATTTCGCGATCGGTGCCTTGATCTTGGCGGTGTCGAAGGCGGCCTCAACTGTGCACTTGTCGGCCCCTGACCGGATGAGGCTTTTGCTGGCGCGTTCACCGAGGACGAGATTCAGGGCCCCGATCAGGATGGACTTGCCGGCACCGGTTTCGCCGGTGATCGCGTTGTAGCCCGGCTGGAAGTCAATGGTGAGGTCTTCCACCAGAGCAAGGTTCTTGATTCGGAGCGCGGTCAGCATTGCAAAATATTTCGCGCGCAATTTGAGGCCTTTGCTGGCGTTCGGCAAAGCGATTCTGTATTCGTTTCCAGCACATGGCGTTTCGGCTGACAATTCTGGGTTCGGGGACTTCGCAGGGAGTTCCTCTGATTGGCAAGGCCTACCCGGAGAAGTTTCTGGCGAATCCCAAGAATCATCGCACGCGTCCGGCGGCGATGGTGACCACGGATCAAATCCAGTTTGCGATTGATACACCGCAGGAATTTCGACTGCAGATGCTGCGCGAGCAGGTGGACCGGCTCGATGCGCTGCTCGTGACGCACGCGCACGCGGATCACATCATGGGGATGGACGATTGCCGGAGGTTCTGCCAGCTGTCCGGGAAGCCGCTACCGGTTTATGGAAGCCAGGTGACGCTGGACATCTTGAGCCAGATCTTCGCCTACGCCTTTCACGACGGACCGCATCCGCCCACCTATTTCGTGCCTGATCCTCGCGTGATCGAGGGCGAGTTTCTGCTGGCAGATCTGAAGGTCACCCCATTCACCCTTCCGCATGGAAATCTCGACACCACCGGTTTTTTGTTCGAACAGAACGGCCGCAAACGAGTCGCTTACTGCACTGATTGTCGCGAAATGCCCGATGAAGTGATCGAGCTGATTGAAGGCGTCGATTGCGTGGTGCTGGATGCCTTGCAAAAGGAACCGCACTGGACGCATATGAGCTTGGATGAGGCGCTCACCGCCGCGCGCCGAATTCGGGCCGCCCGGACCGTGTTGACTCACCTGACGGATTGCTATGACCATGACGTCGATCAGGCGGAACTGCCCCCGGGTGTGGAACTCGGCTACGATGGTCTGAAGATTGATTTGAAATAGCGGGCGAACCGCAGGACTCTCTGGAAGATCTTGATATGAAAAAATTACTCCTGCTACTGGTGGCGCTGACTGCCGTAGTTTTTCCCACCGCATCCCGCGCCCAGTATGAGGGGAAATCCGTGGTCCTGATCTACAACACCGAGGACATGGGATCATTGGATGTTGCGGAGCATTACGCGACGAAACGCAATGTGCCGTTGGACAACATCATCGGTCTGAAGCTTTCCACCAATGAGGTGATATCACGCGCCGAATTCATTTCGACCTTGCAGCAACCGCTGCTTAAAAAACTGGTCGATCACAAGCTATTCACCTTCGAGGGGGACAAACTCGTGTCGAGCAAGGTCCGGTTTGCGGCACTGTGTTACGGCGTGCCATTGAAAATCTCGCCCGCCAAGAATCTGAAGGAAGCGGGCGCATCAAAACTCCCGGAGGCGCTGCAACGGAACGAGGCGGCGGTTGACAGTGAATTGGCCTGGCTGCCGCGCATCAAGACCAACCCGCTGCTGGCCGGCAAGTTGGCGAGTGGATTCTTCGGAGTGACCAATGCTTCGGCAATGCAGGCGACGAACGGGCTGTTGATGGTGGCCCGACTGGATGGTCCGACGCCGGAGATTGCGAAGTCGTTGGTGGACAAAGCTTTGCTCGCGGAAACAAACGGACATTGGGGGCGCGCCTATTTTGATCTGCGCGGAATCAAGGAAGGACAATATCAGGCCGGTGACGATTCGTTGGCGGAAGCCGCAAACTTTACGCGATTGGCCGGTATGGAGACCATTGAAGACCGGCAGGCAGCCACCTTTGGAAAAGAGTTTCCGATGAGTCATATCGGTTTCTACGCCGGTTGGTACGACGAGCACGTGTCGGGTCCGTTCACGACGGAGCAGGTGGAATTTCTCCCGGGAGCGATTGCCTACCATCTCCACTCTTTCAGTGCTTCCACCATTAGGCAGACCAATTCGAACTGGGTGGGCCCGCTGCTGGGCAAGGGCGTGACCGCGACGCTCGGCACGGTGTATGAGCCTTATCTCTCAGGAACGCCGCACATGGGCGTGTTTACCTATCGTTTGATGCGGCATGGATTCAGTTTTGCTGAAGCTGCCTATGCGGCTCAAAGCTCGGTATCGTGGATGACCACGGTCGTGGGAGATCCGCTCTACCGGCCCTACGGCCGACCTCACAAGGACATTCATGAACAGCTGATGCAACAGAAATTGCCGCTGCTGGACTGGTCCATTCTCCGAATCGTGAACATTAATTTGGCGAAGGGCACTCCGGTAAAAGAAATGATTCGTTACCTGGGTTCACTGGAAAACACGAAGAAGAGCTCAGTGCTATTGGAGAAGATGGGAGATCTGATGACGGCCGACGGCGAGAAAAAGAACGGCGCGCAAATTCGGGGTATGGCCATGGCTCAGCCTTCGAGCCCCCAACAACGGATCCGGGTGATTCTTGGTCTGGCCGAATACTTTTCTGCCGCGGGGGAAAAGGAAAAGGCCACGTCGATGTATGATTACTTTATCAAATCGTTTCCCAAATACCCGAAACTGGCCGATGTGAAGCTTGCTTTGCAGAAGTTGGGGAAGTGAGAAACTCCCCTGTTTTTTTCTGGAACCGGTCTTGAGTTCGATCTGAAGCGACACTAGCTTTCGCGCATGTCAATCAGGGCGTTGTATGGAGCGATCCTCATTTTTGGAACCGTGGCGTTCGCAGCTGCGGATGAAATCCGGCTGAAGGAGGCTGCCTCCATTTCCGGACGGATTCTTTCCGAGAAGACCGATCGGGTGTATGTCGATATCGGCTACACCGTTCTCGACATCCCGCGGAAAGCGATTGTCAAAATTTCCAGGGGTAACGAAAAATCCCCGACCAGTGTGGCTCCCAAGCCTGAGAAGAAGGGGTTCTACTATGCCGGTGGTGGCCGCACGGAGGACGGCTCGGTCCGGGATCTGGTGTTGGAAATCGGCTCCGCCGTGGTCCAGGTGAAATCACCGGGAGGCACCGGGTCCGGATTTTTCATCAATCAGGATGGCGACCTGATCACCAACTTTCATGTGATCGAAGGGGAATCTCGGATCACGATCGAGGTCTATCACGTGCGCGATGGGCGTCTGGAACGGAAGAGCTATCCGGACGTGAAGATCGTGGCCATGAACAAATTCGACGATCTCGCGTTGCTCCGAATCGACCAGGCGGCCCGTGAAAAGTTTCAGGCGGTGCCCTTGGCGGTTGCCAAGGAGTTGAAGGTGGGCGAACGGGTGTTCGCCATCGGGAGTCCGCTGGGATTGGAACGTACGGTCACCGAGGGGATCATCAGTACCGCAAACCGTCAGATGTCCGGTTCGCTTTATCTGCAGACCACCGCCCAGATCAATCCGGGTAACAGTGGTGGACCGCTGTTCAACATGCGTGGCGAAGTGGTCGGGGTTACCAATATGAAGATCACCTTCGGCGAAGGTTTGGGTTTTGCCATTCCGGTGGAGAAGGTCAAATACTTCCTCGATCACAGCGATGCGTTTGCCTACGACAACGACAATCCGCAGAACGGATACCACTACCTGAGCCCGCCGAGCCTGGCCAAAGCTGCGCTGGAAAAAGCGGAGAAGGCGCGAATCGCCCGCGCAAAACGCCAGAAGTAATCTGAAACCTGAATCGATGTTGTCGGTCATACCTCCAAGTTTAAACAAGTCCAGATCAGCCAACTCATCACCCTATTTATGAAGCAGAGATTCACGCTCCTTTTACTCATCGTGGCCGTTGCGTTCACCGGCGTTCGTGCTCGCGCCGCCTACGTTCCTGAAAAACTCGTCCCGCGGGATACGATCCTGTTGATGACCATTCCGGACATGGACCAGGCGGCTGCCAAGTTCCGGGAAACCTCGGGATATCGGTTGTTCCAAGAACCGTTCATGAAGCCCCTGATCGAACGTGCCAAGAAGGACATCACCGCAGCGATTGCAGAGAATTTGGGCGAAGATCAGTCCGAGACGCTCATGACATTTCTGGGATCGGTCAAGGGGCAGCTCACCTTCGCGGTGAGCGGTTCGCCCAAAAACATCATGAGCGGCAAAGCCATCCGGTTTGCAGTGATCTGGGACGCCAAGGAACAGCGCGATGCGGCGCGGAAGGCGATCGAAAGCAGTCTTGGAAAGGCGGACAAAATGCGGGTTGTCCGTGAGAAGGTTCCCGGCGGAGAAATTCTGAAAATGATCACCGAGGGCGAGGATGATGCGGCTTTCTTCGGTTTTTCGGATTCACTCATCGTATTGGGTGCGGACAAACAGAGCGTTGCTGACGTGTTCCGTCGCCGGACAGGCGATCTGGGCGAATCCTTGGCTGAAAATTTGTCTTTCCGCGAGGATCACGCCCGGTTCTTCCGCAACTCACAGATGTACATGTGGGGGAATCTGGAAGCCGTGGTGGACGGGGTCATCGTGGGCATGGCTGAACAACCTGGAAACGCGGCCAGCGGGAACCCGCTGATGGCCGCTATCAATCCTGGACAGGCAATGAAGGCATTGGGTTTGACCGGTCTGAAGAGCCTCGCCGCAGGTATCCAGTACGATCGCGCCGGCTCGAATGCTGAGCTTTTTTTGAAAGTCCCGCAGAGCGTGCGCAAGGGACTACTGAAGATCTTTGTCACTGAGCCGAAAACCACAGTTCCGCCCAGATTCATCGCCGGCGACATAGCGACCTATTCGCGCTGGCGCAAGAGTGGTAAGGATATTATCGATACCATCGAGGCCACCATCCGTGAGGCCGTTCCCATGATGTCCGGGTTTGTCTCCATGATGATCGACCAGGCCGGAAAGGCGAACGATCCGAATTTTGATTTTCGCCGGGAGTTCATCGGCAATTTGGGGGATGACATCATCCAATACTCTCGCGCTTCCAAGGACATTACCCTCGAATCACTCTCCTCGCCGCCGACAATGTATCTGTTGGGTTCCGGAAATCCGAAAACCTTGCTCGAAGCGGCCCGCAAGGCGCAGGGTGGCATGGGAATGCCAGGGCTGGGCGCCGCGAAGGAAGAGGATTTTTTGGGCAACCGGGTTCTGGTGATGCCTGCGGGAGTGAAACTGAATCTCGATGGCGGCAAACCTGAATCGAAATACGTGTATCTGACGACCAGCCGCGGTTATCTGGCAATTGCCACGGATCGCGATCTGTTGGAGGATTTCATTCGCGGAGGATCAAAGGGAGCGCCGTTGTCGGAACTGCCACACTTCCGCGAACTCGCGCAAAAGGCCGGAGGCTTGGATACCGGGTGGTTGTTCTTTGAAAACCCCCAACAAAGCATCGAACTGCTGTTACGCTCGTTGAAGGCGGATCCCAAGGCGTGGCAGAAGATCATCGGCGTCAATCCGTTCCAAGTGATGAAGATCAACGTCGGCGACACTGCTGGCGCGGATAAGAAGGTGGACGAACAGGAGCAGATGGTAACCGATTACATCAAACTCCTACCGACCTTTGAGCAGATTCGCAAGTATCTGGGTTACACCGTTGGAACCGTTTCTTCGGACGCTGACGGAATTCTCGTTCGCGCCGTATCGCCCGATTCCTTGGGGGAGTAGGGAGGGTTTCCCAAACGCGCACCCCTGCTGTCTGGTTCGGACTGCGGAGGTTTGCCAGCATCTGAGATATCGGTTCAGTCAGGTGCTCGTCGCTTAACTCACCCGGTCAATCCCTGATTCCCGATCGAGACTGATTCGGGCATAGTCGCCGTCATTCCGTTACGGATGTGTGAATGACTTTCCTCAATGCAATTTTGCTCGGTGGGATAGCGGCGGTCGGGATACCGCTGATCATTCATCTGTTCAATCGGAGCAAACCCAAAGTCATCGCCTGGGGAGCGATGCATCTGTTGAACCAGGCGGTTCAGACGAACAGTCGTCGACTGAGTATTGAGCAGCTGATTCTGCTGCTCATCCGCTGCTCGATTCCGGTTCTGCTCGCGCTGTGCATGGCGCGGCCGGTGTTCACCCAGTTTTCCAATCTCCTCGGCGTTTCGCAGTCCTCCCTGCTGATCGTTCTGGACGACAGCTATTCGATGGCAGCGGGAGCGGAAGGGCAGACAAGTTTCGACCAGGCGCGGGAAATGGCGTCGGAGTTGGTGGACGTGGCCGGACGGGGTTCTGACGTTACCGTGATGTTGGCCGGCGGGGTGCCGCGAGCGTTGCTACCGGCGCCGACCTTTGATTCGGTCCGGGTGAATCGTCTGCTCGCAACGACCCGACCGGAACTTGGGGTTGGGGAGTGGCCGCTGGCGTTGCGTGGCGGATTGAGCGTGCTGGGCGAGATGACGCAACCGGTGCGTGATCTGATCTGGATCAGCGATTTCCAAAAGGTGAATTTCGAGCGGAATCCCGTTCACGGCCTGAAAACCATCGCCGAACTTGCTGAAAAGGGTCCCGTCCAGCCGCAGCTCGTGATGATTCCGGTCGGTGGAGCGACAACGGACAATGTGGCGGTGATCGGAATCGACTACTCGAAGCTCGTGATCGGGGTTGGACAGAAGCTCAAGATTCGCGCGGCGGTGAAGAACTTCGGGGAGCGGAATTGGCCGGAATTGCGGGTGTTTCTGCGGGTGGATGGGGAGGAACGCGGAGTCTCCCAGATTTCGTTGTCGCCGAACGAAGACCGGCAGGTGCTCTTTACACACACCTTTGCGAAGGCTGGGTCGCATGTGATCGAGGTGTTCGCTGAAGCCGATACGCTGGTATCGGACAATTCCAGATTTGCCAGCATCGCGGTATGGGACCGCTTGCCGGTACTGCTCGTCAACGGAGAGTCTTCCAACCAGGTCCTGAAGAACGAGACGGACTATCTTGAACTTGCGCTGCGTCCCTTTGGCAGCACTGCCGGCGCGACGAACCTCATCAATACGAAGGTCGTTTCGCCGTTTCAACTTTCCGCGCCTACTTTGAGCGACTATCGGATTGTGGTGCTCGCGAATGTGCCGCGTCTGGCCGCGGAGCAGTTGGCCGTGTTGACGGACTTTGTTCGGGCTGGAGGAGGGCTGCTGGTATTTCCGGGGAACCGGATTCAGTCTGGTTGGTACAATGCTAGCTTGGCCGGGATCGATGGTCTGCTCCCCTTGATCTATCGGGATCTGAAGGGACAACAGGCGGCGATTGGGACCAAAATCGCCCGCCAACAGTTCGCTCATCTGGCGTTGGATTTTTTCAACAACCCCGACAACGGAAGTCTTTCAGATGCCGCCATCCGCATCTGGTATCAAACCGAACTCGCGCCCTCGTCCGAACTCTACAAGGGGAAGGTCCTTTCGCAGTTTCAGACGGGTGAACCGTTTCTTGCAGAAAAGAGTTTTGGTCAGGGAAAAGTGATCCAAAGCTCGATTCCCTGCGATGCGGATTGGAGCAATCTGCCCATGCGACCGTTTTATGTGCCGCTGATGCAACGACTGATCATGTATCTGGCCAGCGATGTTCTCCCGCCCCGGAACGTGAAACCGGGACAGAAGCTCGTTTCGTTCTTCCCGGCTGGATTCGCGGGTCAATCGTTGAAACTGGAACTGCCCAATGGCGAACTCGAGTCCGTGATCGCCGAGGGAGTCGGGCGCCATAGTCTGATGGAATACGCGGATACCCTGCAGCCCGGGATCTATATTCTGCACCTGGATGCGATCGAGCGGATTCACTTCTGTGTGCAGCCGGATCCCGTTGAGTCGAATCTGGAACGCGTGTCCGATGATGGGCTGGAGAAGATTGCCGAGAACCTCAACGCGAGTGTCGTCCGTTCGCTCGCTGAGTTCCAGCAACTTGACCGGGATCGACGTTTTGGGCGTGAGGTGTGGAAGACCCTGCTCTGGTGTGTTTTGTTCCTTTTGTTTGGTGAACTCTTTTTCCAACAATGGCTGACCAGGGCGAGGTAACACAGCTGCTCTTCGTCGGTGAATGGACCTGGTGGACCAGTGCCGGTCTGGGGCTGGCACTGGGGCTGGTCGCATGGCTGATCTACTTCAATGAACTCCGTCGGCGTAGCGGTCATCATCGCATCCTGCTGCCAACCTTGCGCGCGGTGGCCATTTTCTGGGTTGTCATGATGCTCTCCGGTGCGGTTCACAACCGCCGGTGGAGCGTGGGGGACGTGGCCCGGGTAATGGTCTTCGTAGACGGCTCCGGCAGCATGCAGTTGAAGGATGACCGGATGCCGGACGAGCGGAAGATGCTCTCGGCAATGCAGTCTGGATTGTTGACGGAGAAACTCTTCGACGAGGATTTGGAAACAGCGCGCGCCCGCTTCGAGGGCGCCCGCGACACCGCGGCTCGGCTCCGGCCCGATACGGTGGGTCTGGAGTTTCATCAGGGCATCAAGACATACGCCGACGTGGTTGAAGAGGTGCTCGGATTGCTGAGGAAACTCGATAACTCCGTGTGGCGGGATGCTGCGACCCAGCGGACGAAATTTGAGTCTGAAGTGGTTGAACCCGCCCGATCTCTCGCCTCACGGGTGGTGGGCGGTGATCCCAAGATCATTCATCGGGAGTTGCAGACCGTGCTGAATGTGGCGGCGCGTTGGGGGGAGGTGTTGGACGCAGCCTGGCAACAGCATGTGGGCAACGAGGTCGGACGTTCCGGGGAGGCGCTCCGACAAGCCCGGGCTGCCTTCGACGGACAGTCCCGCTGGGAGCGAATCGAGCGCTATCTGCTGAAGGAGGAGAACGGAATTCTGGGACAGCTCGCGGATCGGCATCGCGTGGAACTGGTGCTGGTGGATGGGGCTCAAAGTTATTCCGTCTGGAACGGTAATCCGGAGACCGCGCGCGAGCACCGGGCGATTCCTGTCAGCCTGGCCCACGTGCCAACCAACATGATGACGGATCTCTCATCAGCGATACGCGAGCGAACTGCCGGCGTGGATGATGCCGAGCGCGTCGCGGTTGTGGTGTTGACCGATGGTCATCACAACCAGGGTGAGTCGCCGGTGGGGATGGCCCGCATGTTTGGCCAACGGGGGGTGCCGATCTACGCCATCGGAGTCGGTCCCAAAGAACGGCCCGCAGATCTTGCCATCCTGGAGGTCGAGTCAGCTGAGAGTATTACCAGACTCGGAAGGGTGAGCGGTGAGATTGTGATCAAGGACGACATGGAAGCCGGTTCCGCTTTCCCGTTACGCATTCAATACGCCGGTCGGCAATTGTGGCTCACGAATCTGCAGACACGTGGGGAAGGGATTCGGAACATTCCTTTCGATTTTTCGGTGAAATCGTTGGCGAGCCAGTTGACCGGGGTGGGGGGAGCCCAAGAGTATGCCAGCGTCCCGCTCAAGCTCGATGTCTTCGCAGGGCTCCTTCCTGGCGATCTTGACGAGACGAACAACACTTCGGCATTTCACGTTTCCGTGAGTTCACGGACCCCGCGAGTGCTGCTCATCGACGGGCGACCGCGCTGGGAATTCCGCTATATCCGCAATCTGTTCGATCGCGATGATCAATGGGATGTGAAAGCGCTGAAGGCGGGCGAGGGAGGAAGTTATCGTCCCTGGGTTCGTGGCGATGGCCCCGGACAGTTTCCTGCAAACAAGGATCAACTCGACAAGTTCGACCTGATTATCTTCGGCGATCTGCCGGTAAATACATTTCTTCATCAGGAACTGCCGTGGTTAGTGGACTATGTGAAGAATCGCGCCGGTGGCCTGGTCTTTATTGATGGCCAACGCGAGGGCTTGGCCCCGTTTACCACGACGCCACTCTCGGTACTGCTCCCGGTCAACTGGACGGCGGGGCTTCCCATGATGGAGGTGTTGCCGATGAGTTTTGATTTGAAGGACACCGGCGCAATGCGGACACCGCTGCGATTCTCAGGCGATTTCAGCGTGAGCCGCTCGCTCTGGAACTCGTTTCCAGGTCCACATTGGGCACAGAAAATCCAAGCCAAGCCCGGTGCTGAAGTGTTGGCCACATTGAAGCAGGGGGAGACTGAATCGCCGGCGATCGTGTTCCATCGGGTGGGGGCCGGGAAGGTGCTCTATCTTGCCTTCGATGAAACCTGGCGCTGGCGATACAACGTCGGCGATCGCTATCACGCCCAGTTTTGGAATCAGGTGGCGGATTGGATCATGGAGCCGCCGTTCCAGGTGCAGGACAGTTTCGTGGCCGTCGATTCGGGTAAGTTGAAATACGAAAGTGGAGCGAAAGCAAAACTCCGGGTGCGCCTTCGCGATGAGGCGCTGAAACGGGCTCCTGACGTGCAGAAGGTGGAGGTTGAACTTTATCGCGATGGGCAGCGGATTTCGACCGTTGAACTGTCCCGCGATGCCGGTGGGGGTGGAATCTTCAGGGGCACCTCCTCCCCGCTTCCCGACGGAAAATACGAGACGCGCGTCAAGATTGAGCGGATTCCGGATGGCTTGATTCAGGCCAGAACCGGATTTCTGGTCGGGCCTGAATCACGGACGGAACTCTCGCAACTGCACTGTAATGTGGAGCTGCTTCGTCAGCTTTCTGAGGAGTCCGGCGGGAAATATCTTCCGGAGGAGGAGATGGGCAGAATGGTCGAGTTGCTGGATTCACTCAGTCGTGGTCGCGTGCTTGAGGAGCAGACGCCGCTGTGGAACAGTTACTGGTGGTTCCTGCCGGTGATCATCCTGCTCGCCCTGGAGTGGGCCATTCGGAAGCGCGTTGGACTGATCTGAACCTTTGTGGATTCTCGCCCACCGTGTTTTTGCCTGATTCGGAAACTGCGCCCCGGTGCAAAGGTCGGGCTTCCCGATTCGCAAATCTCCTTGGTCCCACCCGGGTTCTGTCATAAGTTCCCGCTCCTTTGGAAATGCCGAGTGTATTTATCAAAACCTACGGATGTCAGATGAACGAGCGCGACAGCGAAGCGGTCTCGGCGCAGCTGGTTGCCAAGGGATATTCTCTGGCCGGTTCGGAGGATCTGGCGGATGTCGTGTTGCTGAACACCTGTAGTGTCCGGGACATGGCGGAGCAGAAGGCCCTGAACAAGATGGGGGCTTTGGTCGGGAACGCCCGCAAGCGCAAGACGAACCAGAAACTCGGGTTCATGGGCTGCATGGCCCAGAGCCGGGGCAAGGAATTGCTCGATCGACTGCCGGATGTGGATCTGGTGTTGGGGACCCAAAAATTTCATCGCGCCGGCGAATACATCGATGCGCTGCTCGCCGGCACGCAGAAACAGATTGTCGATATCGAGGAAGAGCAGGGGAGCGAAGCGACCATTCGAGAGCACATCAGCGAGGGGCAATCCGAGCGGAAGGCGATTTCGGCATTCGTCAGCATTATGCAGGGCTGCAACCAGTATTGCACCTTCTGCATCGTGCCTTACACCCGGGGCAAGGAACGCAGCCGCACCATCGAGGATATCGTCGATGAGTGTCGGGAACTGGTATCCGAGGGGGTGAAGGAAGTGACTTTGTTGGGGCAGATTGTGACCAGTTTCGGAAAACGCGAGATTGGGGCGAAGGATGGCAAATCTGCGTTTGTGCAATTGATCGAGGCGGTTCACGAGATCGACGGGCTGGATCGGATCCGGTTTACCTCTCCGCATCCGAAGGGCTATGGCGATGATCTGATCGAAGCCTTTGGGAGCTTGCCCAAGCTCGTGGAGAGCGCCCATCTGCCAGTTCAGAGCGGCAGCAATCGCATGCTCAAATTGATGCATCGCGGCTACACCCGGGAACGGTTTGTGGAGATCATCACCAAGCTTCGTCAGGTGAAGCCCGGGATGGGAATCGGAACGGATATCATCGTGGGCTTCCCCGGTGAGACGGAGGAAGACTTCGAGGAAACCCTGAGTCTCTGTCGGGAGGTGAAGTTCCTGAACGCTTTCATTTTCAAATACTCGCAGCGGAAGGATACGCCCGCGGTGAGAATGCCGGATCAGTTGCCTGAGGCGCTGATCGAAGACCGGCACGCCCGTCTGCTGGCGGCCGTGGATGAAATCCGCAGCGATATGTTTCAGCGGGACGTTGGCACCGAGATGGAGATTCTCGTGGAAGGTCCCAGCAAGACGAACGCAGAGCGTCTCCAAGGCCGGACCCGTTGCAATAAGATAGTGATCTTCGACGGAGCTCCCCGTCACATTGGGGGCTTGGTCACAATGCGAATCACGCAGGCCAGCGCCAACACTCTTTACGGCGATCCTGCGATCGTAAATCTGGACGAATGAATTTTGCCAACATCTGCATCGCTTTGGGACTGGGGTATGGCTTGCCGCAGCTCTACGCAATTATCAACCCCGAGGCATACAAGGCGTCGCTGAAGAAACTTCCGCGATCGATTGAGGTCGGGTGGCTGCTGACGCTGATCTCGACAGCGTGGTTTCTCTACAACGTGCATCTCGAGGAGATTTCTGATTTTGCTCCCTACAAGAAATTCATGCTGGCGGGGTTTGGTGCGTTGGGAATCTGCGCGTGTA
The DNA here is from genome assembly GCA_047608975.1 of Limisphaerales bacterium. Classification (GTDB taxonomy): domain Bacteria; phylum Verrucomicrobiota; class Verrucomicrobiia; order Limisphaerales; family JAYPXF01. The sequence goes on from JBLFYM010000008.1 coordinate 50,755, forward strand.
TTTTTCTTCGGGACTTCCTCGCAATCCGGGGTTTCGCGTTGTTCATCCTGCTCTTGGCCAAACTGGTTTGTGACACCGGGCGGTGGGTGGAAACCCCGTTGCGTCTGCTGGTGATCACCTGGGCTTACGTCTGGATCTGCGCCGGTATCTGGTGGACGGTGTCGCCTTGGCGCGGGCGCGATTGGGTAGACTGGAATATCGCGGATGACGGTCGTCTCAAGCTTCTGAGTGTGGCGCGCCTGGTTTTTGCGTTGGTGCTGATCGCCCTGGGCGCAACGGTCTTCCGCGGATAGATCCAACCCCATCGAAACGCTACGATCGGTAAGTTTTGGCGTGCCAAATCTCCGCCTGCCCGTTCAAATTTCGCCGTGAGCGAACCACAGGGAAAATTTTTGGTCATTCGGGGCGGAGCGATTGGTGATTTCGTCCTCACCCTGCCCGTGTTCGCAGCGATCAAGCAGATGTTCCCGGAATCCCATGTCGAGGTGCTGGGATATCCCAACGTGACGCAACTGGCTGTTGATGGCGGCGCGGCGGATGCAGCGCGAAGCATCGAGGCACGCGTGTTGGCCAGTTACTTTATTGGGAAAGGAGAGCCGGATCCGTCGCTCAAGGATTACTTTGCCAGCTTTGATATCGTCATCTCCTACCTCTACGACCCCGATTGTTTCTTTCGTTCGAACGTAATGGGCTGCGGGGAGATCCAATTCATACAAGGGCCGCACCGTCCTGATGAGGATGAATCGCTGCATGCCACTGACGCGCTGCTGAAGCCCTTGGAACAGTTGGCGATCTTTGGGGCGGATTCGGTGCCTCGTTTGCAACTGCCGACGGATACGGGTGAACTGATGAAGCAGCCTCAGTTGGCGGTTCACCCGGGAAGTGGTAGCGAGCAGAAGAATTGGCCGATCGAGAGATGGACAGAGTTGCTCAGGCGGCTGGATGAGACCTCGATCGGACCGATTCTGATCATCGGAGGCGAGGCTGACTCAGTGCGGATGAAGCATTTGAGATCCGTGCTGGACAGTTCCCGGTTTATTTTTCTGGAGCATCGACCACTGACAGAAGTCGCCCGCCATCTGAAGGAATGTCGGGCGTTCGTCGGTCACGATTCTGGGATTGGGCATCTTGCTGCTGCGGTTGGAGTTCCGGGGATCAGTCTCTGGGGGGAGACCAATGAAACGGTCTGGCGCCCCAAGAGTGAATCGTTCGAAATCGTCAAATCTCCCGCGGGTCTCTCCGCACTCACCGTTGACGAAGTCTTGTCGTCCGTCAGTGCGCTTCTGGCGCGGGACTGATCGTTCTGTTTTTCAGAGCAGTTCGAAGAGCCGATTGAGTTCCTCGTCCGTGTTGTAGAAATGCGGGCTGATGCGTAAGTATGATTTTTGGGTCCGGTCTTTGCGAAGGGAGACGGTGATATTCTTCGCTGCCAAGATCTTCTGGATTTCACCGAGATTGGTGCGTTCCCGGTGGAACGAGAGCATGCCTCCACAATTGGCATCATCGGAATCAGCGCCGACCACCGTCCAGCCTTTCGCGAGCAGGTTGTCTCGGGCGAACGCGCGTTTGCGGAGGAGTTCGTTTTGGATATTCTCGATACCCGCCTCCAGCAGCAGATCGAGGGCGGCCTTCATACCGACGATGCCAATCAGATTGTGGGTGCCGGCTTCGTAGCGGCGGGCGTCCTGCTTCAGTTCAATGTCGGGCCGGGTGATGAAGTCTGGGCACTCGACATTGTGCCAGCCAAAGGTGGTCGGCTTCATCCGGTCCTGGACTTCCTTTCGCACGTACATGATTCCGGCCGAGCAGGGCCCCAGCATCCACTTGTGCGAATCGGCAGCCAGGAAATCGACATGTTCCACGCTCGTCGGCATTGCTCCAACTGTCTGGATGGCGTCCACACAAAACAGGACCCCGCGTTTTCGAAGTTCGCTCCCGATCGTTTCGAGATCGATCCGCCAACCCGAGATGAAATGGCAGGACGCCAGCGCAACGAGTCGTGTCCGTTCATCAACTATGCTGAAAACGTCATCGGGCTCGATACGTCCGAGTGATTCGGTCTGCACGTATCTGATTTCGACGCCTATTTCCTGAAGTGCCAACCACGGGTAGACGTTCGATGGATAGTCGTCCTGATAACAGATGACGTTGTCGCCTGGTTGGAAATCCAGGCCCGCAGCAATGAAACTCAATGCGAGCGAGGTTGGCCCGACCAGGGCGATTTCTCGCAAATCGGCTCCCAACATACGTGCTGCTTGTTCTCGGGTTTGATAAAGGGTCTGCCCAACGAAGGATTCCTGATCTTCCCTGGTCCCGCCGAACGCACAATCTGCCATTGCCTGGGCCACGCGGTGGGGCAGAGCACAAACTGCGGCGTGGCCGAGGAATACACGGGTTTGGGAGACCGGGAATTCCTGCTGTCGCCGGCGCTCGTCCGTGAGCACGTCATCGATCGTCATGCGCAGAGCGTAGCGACTTTTTTCCTCGCGGCACAAGGTTCGGCGTGTTGATGCGGGATGGGACAGCCCTTGTCCGGAGGGTGGCAGATTTGGAACTGGCTCCGGAGGTGTTCGCGCTTCGGGGAATGATTCGCGGCTGGCGGTTCTACGATCAGTTTCGCACCGATGCCGATGCCGCCGCCATCCAGACCATTATGGAATCCGGCGATTCGGCTGCCTTCGCGCGCCTGGTTTCCGAGGCTTTTCCTGGTGCCCATGTCGATATTGCCTCCGATCGAAGTGGGCATTTCATGCTTCAGGTCCATCAACCGGGTCTGTTGCGTCCACTCACCGCGCCGGAGCTTTCCGATGGAACGCTGCGCTATCTTCTCTGGTGCGCCGCGTTGCTGACCCCTAGTCCACCCGATCTCATGATTCTCAACGAGCCGGAGAACAGCCTTCATGCTGATCTCATTGCGCCGCTGGCGAGGTTGATTGAGCAGGCCGCTGTGGCTACACAGGTGTGGGTGATCACGCACAGTTCGGCGCTGGTGAATCAACTGAAGCAGCGAACCGGCTGTTACCATGTCCGCTTGGAGAAGGTTTTGGGACAGACTGAAATAGGGGGCCTCAGCAGCAATGTTCTTGAGCGAACCCCCTGGCGTTGGCCCGACAACCTCTGATGAGGATGATCGTTGTCGGGCAGATCGGATGCTCAAGTGAGCCAGGCAGAGAATCGTGAGGTATTGGACAAATGATCTTTCCCTAGTCGCTATTCATCTGCGACCGTCCCCCCAGTCCTTGGTAGGAAATCGATACTTACGAGGGGAAATCACCAAACATCGCTTGACTTGAATATGGGGGATACCCATATTTCGCGGCTCTTTTGCGTCTCGCGAAATCTGTCGTACGGAACATATGCCCAAAACATCGGCCAAGAATAAGAAGCCGGCTCCTAAAAAAGCTGCACCCAAGAAATTCGCCAAAAAAGTAGCCAAAGCGAAAGCTTCTGCGGGGAAGAAGGCTACTGGTGCGACTTCGAAGAAGGCCACTCCCGAAAAGGCTGTCTCCAAGGCGGCAAAGAAGGTTGCTTCCAAGAAGACGGCTGCCCCGGCCAAGGCTGCGAAGAAGGTTGTCTCTAAAAAGACTGCCCCGGCGAAGGTTGCGGCCAAGAAGGTTGTCTCTAAAAAGACTGCCCCGGCGAAGGTTGCGGCCAAGAAGGTTGTCTCTAAAAAGACTGCCCCGGCGAAGGTTGCGGCCAAGAAGGTGGTAAAGAAGGTGGCTGCACCTGCGAAGGTTGCAGCTCCAAAGAAGGCCACCAAAGATTCAGCGAAGGCAGGGCCGAAAGCTGCGAAATCAGGAGCTGCTGATCCGGCTGATTCCGGTGAAGAGGGGCCAAACGCTGCGGCGTTGTCCAAGGATGACCCGAACGCGATTCCTCAGCAGTTCAGCCTGAACGAGAAGATCAAGGAGCTGGTCAGACTTTCACAGGAGCAGGGCTACCTCACCTACAACGATATCAACGATGCTCTGCCTGACAGCATCGTTACGGCCGAAGATCTGGATGAGGTTTACATCAAACTTCGCAACCTGGAGATTGAGATCGTCGATCAGGCTGAAGTTGATCGGGTGAAACAACCTGAACCGGAAGAAGAAGAGGACAAGTCACGCCTCGACATCTTGGATGATCCGGTTCGTATGTATTTGAAGCAGATGGGCCAGGTCCAGCTGCTGACCCGCGAACAGGAAGTCGAAATTTCCAAGCGCATCGAGGAAAATGAGAATGAGGTCAAGCGGATCATCTACAGCTTCGGGTTTGCAGGCAAGGAGCACATTGCCCTCGCGGAGAAGCTGATTTCCGAACCTCCCAAGGAACGGTTTGATCGCGTGATCGTCGACAAGAAGATCGAGAGCCGTGACAACCACATTCGTGCGTTGCGCCGGCTGGTGAAAGACGTTCGCAATCAGGACACCAGTGTCGATAAATACTACGGCAACATGGTGAAGGCAGGCGAAAAGACGAAGAAGCGTTCAACGACCACTTTCAAGAAAGCGGACATCAAGCTGCAGAAGTATTTTCCCAAGTTTTTCTACAAGCAGAAGGTCATCGAAGAAATGACTCTGGTGGCTGAAAATATCCACGACAAAATCCAGATCAGTCGCCGATCGATTGAGGATCTGGAGCGCCACAAGAAATCTGCGCAGGCCCAGACCATCCTCCAGGCGGAGGAGCAGAAGGTTACCGCGCTTGAGGAATTTGTCCGGATGTGTTTCGCGGATTACACTGCGGCTTTCCGCGAGCTACAGCATTTTGCCGCCAAGGCGCTGCAGGCCAAGACTGAGATGGTTGAGGCCAATCTGCGCCTCGTGATTTCGATCGCCAAGAAATACACCAACCGCGGTCTCTCATTTCTGGATCTGATTCAGGAGGGGAATATGGGACTGATGAAGGCGGTTGAGAAGTTCGAGTATCGCCGCGGTTACAAATTCTCCACCTATGCGACCTGGTGGATCAGACAGGCCATCACCCGCTCGATCGCTGATCAGGCCCGGACGATCCGTATCCCGGTCCATATGATCGAAACGATCAACAAGCTGATGCGCGTGCAGAAGCAGCTGATCCAAGATTTTGGTCGGGAAGCGACTCCGGAAGAGATCGCCGACGAAATGGAACTGCCGGTCGAGCGTGTTCGCGCGATCATGAAGATGGCGCAGCAGCCCATCTCGCTCCAGTCTCCGGTCGGTGACTCGGAAGACACGAACTTCGGTGATTTCATCGAGGACAAGACCGCTGAGAATCCCTCAGAGATGACGAGTTACAGCCTGCTGAAAGACAAGCTGGCAGACGTGCTCGACAGTCTTACCGAACGTGAACGCAAGGTTCTGGAACTCCGCTTCGGTCTTGCCGACGGGTATTCCCGAACGCTTGAGGAAGTGGGCAAGCAATTCAAAGTCACCCGCGAACGTATCCGTCAGATTGAAGCGAAGGCTCTCCGGAAAATGCGTCATCCGACGCGACTCCGCCAGTTGCAGGGCTTTATCGACACTGAAGAACTTGGTGCCCGTGCGGATCAGGCCTTCGCGGAAACAAAAACCTGACCAGTCTGTTTTTCACGAGAGCGTCGGTATCCCCGGCGCTCTTTTTTGTTTTTCTGTTTGCCCGTCTTTCCGCCCACCGTCAACGTTCCCGCCGTGTTGGATCGCAAACTCACGATCGAAGACATCAAGTCATTGAAAGGCACGCGGTTTCCCGCGTTGACCGCCTATGATTACGGGATGGCCAAACTGCTGGATGAAGCCGGTATTCCGCTGATTCTCGTGGGGGATTCGTTGGGAATGGTCGTGCTCGGTTATCCGGATACCACGCATGTGACCTTGGAGGAGATGGAACACCACACCCGAGCTGCCGCCCGGGCAAAACCCAAGGCGCTGCTCGTTGCGGATCTGCCGTATCACTCCTATGGGAGCAGCGAGGAAGCCCTGAGTTCCGCCCGCAGACTTGTTGCCGCTGGTGCCGACGCGGTCAAAGCCGAAGGCGGGCGGGAGATCGAACCACAGATTCGGGCGATTATTTCAGCTGGAATTCCTTTTCTTGGGCACCTGGGCATGCTGCCGCAACGGGTGATTGAAGAGGGGGGATACAAGATCAAGGGAAAGGACGCGGGCGAGCGGCGTGACTTGGTTGCCGACGCTCGCGCACTGGAGGCTGCCGGGGCATTTGGATTTGTATTGGAATTGGTTGCCCCCGACGCGGCGTGCGAGGTGACTGCAGCGATCAATGTTCCGACCATTGGCATCGGCGCGGGAGCGGTATGCGATGGGGAGATTCTGGTGACCACTGACCTGTTTGGCACCTCACCCGACTACATTCCGCGGCACGTCCCACTTCACCCTGATCTGACCGGTCGGATGAAGGAAATCGTGGCCGAATGGCGGGCTCAAATATTGAACAGCACCAGTCAATGAGCGAACTGACGCATCTTGATAAGAGCGGCGCCGCCCGAATGGTGGACGTGTCCGCCAAACCCATTTCAAAACGCGAGGCAATTGCGCGTGGCTCCATCCGGTTGCGCTCGGAGACGATTGATCTGATCGAAGCCAATCAGGTTTCGAAGGGGAACGTCCTCGCGACGGCCAAGTTGGCGGGAATCATGGCAGCGAAGAAAACCGGTGAACTGATCCCGCTCTGTCATCCACTGCCGATTTCCCACGCGGATGTTTCTTTCGAAATCCCCACGACCCGGGATCGGATCGACATTACGGGCTCAGCAAAGATCACGGGGCAAACTGGCGTGGAGATGGAGGCGCTGACGGCAGTCAGCGTTGCGGCCCTGACTATCTACGACATGTGTAAAGCCGTGGATAAATCGATGGTGATCGAAGGTGTTGAACTCGTAGGCAAGACCAAGCGGTAAGGATTTTTCATGGCGATAATAAGAGTTGGAATCATCACAGTTTCGGATCGGGCCTCGCAGGGCGTTTACGAAGATCTCGGCGGTCCACAAGTCCGTGCTGCCGCCGAGGGCCACGGTTGGACCGTGATCTCCGAGACTGTCGTTGGCGACGACAAGGAAGCGATTCAGCGTGCCATTCGTGAAGCCATCGCCAAGGAATGCGGATTGATTTTGACCACCGGCGGAACCGGCGTCGCCCCGCGTGATTTTACCCCCGAAGCCATTCGGGAAATCGCCCAACGCGAGTTGCCCGGTTTTGGCGAAGTCATGCGAATGGAATCGTTGAAGATCACCCCCAACGCAATACTGTCCCGGAATCTCGCTGCCACCGTCGACAATGCGCTGGTGATCGCTTTGCCTGGAAAGCCCAAAGGCGCGGTCGAGTGCCTCGGATTTGTAGTTGGCGCCATACCCCACTGCGTAAAGGTCGTGCAAGGCGTTCCCACCAGCTGCTGATCGGATGTAACAGCGAGCGTGAGCGAGCAGATTCCCTCATGAACGAACTCTACAGGTAACGAAGAGGGCTGCCTCGATGGGCAAAGAACCGATTGCATCAGCCCTTGGTTTACATAGTCTCCGAAGATGCGGTTCCGATGGTTTCTGATGTTGAGTTTGTTCGTCGCGCAAGACACGCGCGCGACGGAAGAAATTAGTTTTGACCGCGATATTCGTCCGATTCTTTCTGAAAATTGTTTCTTCTGCCACGGTCCTGATGAAAAGAAGCGCAAAGCGGGACTGCGACTGGACATTCATTCCTCAGCGAAGGACGTCATCGGTCGGGGAGATTTGCAGAACAGTGAACTGCACCGCCGGATCCACGCCGGGGACGCCGACATCATGCCGCCGCGTGATTCGAAGATATCTCTCTCCCCAAAAGAGAAAAGTCGGCTGACTCGCTGGATAGAGCAGGGCGGGCAATACGATGCGCATTGGGCATTCGTGGCACCGAAGAAATGGGAACTTCCGCCGCTGCACGATTCAGATCAAACGTGGGCTCGGAACGGGATTGACCACTTCATTGCTGAGCGCCTGCGACGCGCAGGCTTGCGGCCGTCAGCCGCAGCTTCAAAGGAAACTCTCATTCGTCGTGTGTCCCTTGATCTGACCGGTCTTCCGCCCACGCTTACTGAGGTCGATGCCTTTCTCGCAGATACCTCGGTGAAGGCCTTTGAGCGCGTTGCGGATCGATTGCTGGCCTCCCAACGGTTTGGTGAGCGCATGGCCTTGGTCTGGATGGACATCGCGCGCTATGCCGACACAGGTGGTTACCAGGGTGATGTCGCGAAGACACAGTGGCCGTGGCGCGACTGGGTGATTGCTGCCTACAATCGGAATCTTTCATTCGAGCAATTTACCATCCAACAACTGGCCGGCGATCTGTTGCCCGACCGAACCCCGGAGATGCAGTTGGCGTCCGCCTTCAATCGGAACCACCGGATCAACGATGAAGGCGGAATCATTCCCGAGGAATGGCGGATCGAGTACGTCGCCGATCGGGTGGAGACGACCGGGACGACCTGGTTGGGATTGACGGTCGGTTGCGCCCGTTGTCACAACCACAAATACGATCCGATCTCACACCGGGAGTATTATCAGATGTTCGCTTTCTTCAATAACGTGTCGGAGCAGGGAAAGAGTGGGAACGTGGCCCCCTTACCAAACATGGACGTCTACACCGGCGGCTCCGAAGGCGAACACGCGGAACTGAAGTCCCGGGCAGCGGATCTGAGAAAACAAGAACCGGCTGTAAAACGAGCCAAGAAGAAACGGGTGACCGATTGGACGGCTCGCGAACTCAAGCGCATCGCCGATGATTCCGTATTCTCCAACCTGCCAGCACCACTGCTCCATGCCCCGTTGGATTTCAAGCAGAAGAACTACTATTTCGATGCCCGCAATCGGAAGCGGAAACTCAATGCGGTGGGGCGTAGACTCCGCGCGGTCACCAGCAAGACCTCAGCCGGTGGTGTTCAGTTCACCCAAGGTGCGTATATTCGAACCGATAATCCGCATCCCGACGGCAAATTCTCCGCCGCCCGATCCACCACCTGGAGCATGCGCATCGGCGTGGCGGGTCGTGATTTGGCGAATGTCGAAGGCCCGATCGCTTGCGTGGTCGCAGACGATAAATCGGAACTGGGTTACCAGATCCTCCTGGAAGATGTGGATGAAAAGAAGCCGTACCGGATCGTCGTGCGGATCCATCATGATGTCCGCGATTCCGATGGGATCGAAGTTGCGACCGGGCCCGCCATTGCGCGTAAGGGTGAGGCCCATTTGGCGGTGACTTATGACGGTTCTCGGCGAGCGTCTGGGATTCGGATCTACGTGAATGGCAAGGCCCTAAAACTTTCGGCTTCACTGGATTCCCTGACCGGCGAAGTGGAGACCGGCGCGTTGCTAGTGCTGGGGACGGATTCCGAAGCCCAATCCCGAGCCAATTTTCGGGATGCGACATTTTCCGGCGGACAACTGTTTGATCTGCAGGTGTTCGGTCAGGATTTGACCCCGCCCCAGGTCGTTGCCCTAGCGACGGCCGAGCCGGTCGATTCCATGTTTTTGGGAGGTGCCGAAGGTGACGTAAATCGTTTCCTCGAAACACACTATCTGAAAGCCGTGGACGCCGAGTATCAGCAGTTGCTGAAGAAGATCGCGCAGGCGGAAGCGGCATTGGCAAAGTTCGAGAAGACGAGCATCACCAAAGTGAGTGTGATGGATGAGCTCAAAATCGGCCGCCCCACCTACCTGCTGGAACGTGGTGCCTACGACCACCCGGATACGAATGAGGTGTTGGTGGCATCCACCTTCGCGACGCTCCCAGCGATGGCCGGCGATCTGCCGATGAACCGATTGGGGCTGGCAAAGTGGCTGTTCCAGGATGATCACCCGCTGACCGGTCGCGTGGCGATGAACCGCTATTGGCTGATGTATTTTGGCACGGGACTGGTGAAGACGGTTGAAGATTTTGGTTCCCAGGGGGAACGGCCTTCCCATCAGGAATTGCTCGATTGGCTGGCTGTCGCGTTTCGCGAAAGCGGTTGGGATATCAAGGCCATGCAAAAACTGATCGTCATGAGTGCCACCTACCGGCAGTCGTCGAAGGTGACGCCCGAGCTGTGGGCTCGCGATCCGGAGAATCGGCTGCTGGCGCGTGGTCCGCGCTTCCGTCTCTACGGGCAGGCGCTGCGCGATCAGGCCTTGGCGGTGAGTGGTCTTCTTAAGCCGGCCATCGGTGGAAAGCCCGTGATGCCTTACCAACCGGCCGGTCTTTGGGAGGATGTGAGTGCCAAAGGTGTGCAGTATCTCGTTGCCGACGGCGACGCACTTTATCGCCGGAGCATGTACACGTTTTGGCGCCGCACGGTGCCGCCTCCCTCGATGATGAATTTCGACAACGCTTCCCGTGAGATCTGTTCAGTGAAGTCTCCGCGGACGAACACGCCTTTGCAGGCGATGAATCTCATGAATGATCCGCAGTTTGTTGAAGCCGCGCGCTGTCTGGCGGAGCGGATGATGCGAGAAGGCGGAGAGTCGGTCGAAGAGCGTCTTATCCACGGACATCGTCTCGTGCTTGCGCGCCGACCGGATGAAGCCGTGCTGCGCATTCTGAAACGCGGCTACGCGGACTACCGAACGCGTTTTGCCGCTGCCGAAAACGATGCCAAAGCATTCATTGCCTCCGGGAAATCAAAACCAGATGCCACCTTGGATGCGATCGAACTCGCAGCCAACACGGCCGTCGCCAACATTCTGTTGAACCTCGACGAGACGGTGACCAAAGAATAGGCAGAACCTTTCCCCCACATTTGAAATGAATCCCCTTGATCAATCGTTGCTCGATATCAACCGCCGCCACTTTTTCGGACGCAGTGCCGCAGGCATCGGAACTGCCGCGCTCGCTTCCCTTATGCCGGGTAAGCTTTCGGCGGGGACCGGCGGATCGGGAATCGGAGGCTTTCCCACTCACAATCCGAAGGTGAAGCGGATCATCTATCTGTTTCAGTCGGGAGCCCCTTCCCAGCTGGATCTCTTCGATCACAAACCCGATTTGCACCGGCGTTTTGATCAGGACCTCCCGGACTCGATCCGAAAGGGCCAACGCCTGACCGGCATGACCTCTGGTCAGAAGCGTTTTCCGGTCGCCCCCTCGATCTTTGACTTCAAACCGCGCGGGAAATCAGGACTTACCATCAGCGAATTGATGCCGCATCTCCATTCCGTTGCCGATGAACTTTGCCTCGTGAAATCGATGCACACCGAGGCCATCAATCACGATCCCGCCATTACCTTCTTTCAGACAGGTTCACAGATAGCCGGTCGCCCGAGTATAGGTTCCTGGCTGTCCTATGGCTTGGGTTCGATGAACTCGGATCTGCCGGCGTTTGTCGCGATGACTTCCCAGGGCACGGGCCGACCGGGCGGTCAGCCGCTTTACGATCGCTTGTGGGGAAGCGGATTTCTGCCGACGACTCATCAGGGTGTGAAGTTTCGAGGAGTCGGTGATCCAGTGCTCTACATCAACAACCCCGCCGGTATCGATCGTTCTCTTCGTCGCCGGATGCTGGATGACATTGCCGCCATCAACCAACGCAAACTGCAGGAATACGGCGATCCGGAAATCGCTACCCGGATCGCTCAGTACGAACTTGCCTATCGCATGCAGATGTCCGTCCCCGATCTCACCGACCTTTCGGATGAACCGGAGGCGACCTTTGAGGAATACGGTCCGGAATCGAAAAAGAAGGGATCGTTCGCTTTTAACTGCATCCTCGCCCGACGCCTGGCGGAACGGGATGTTCGTTTCGTACAGCTCTTCCACATGGGTTGGGATCAGCACAAGGGACTGCCCGCCCAGATCAAGGGCCAGACCTTCGATACGGACCAGTCAACCGCTGCCCTGATCCGTGATCTCAAACGACGTGGACTGCTCGATGACACTTTGGTCATCTGGGGCGGTGAGTTCGGTCGGACCGTCTACAGTCAGGGGACATTGACCAAGGAAAACTACGGGCGTGATCACCATCCCCGCGCGTTCTCGATGTTCCTTGCTGGCGCCGGGGTGAACAAAGGCACGATGTATGGCCAGACCGATGACTACGGATACAACGTCGTCGAAAACCCGGTTCACGTTCACGACCTGCACGCCACCATTCTCCATCTGCTCGGGATCGATCACGAACGCCTCACCTACAAGTTCCAAGGCCGGCGCTACCGGTTGACCGACGTGCACGGCAAAATCGTCAACGGACTTTTGGATTAGTAACAGGAAGACAGCGACCAGAGTGCACGTCGGCGGCGAGCGTGAGCGAGTGGATTGTCCTGGAGAATTCCTTTGTCTCCATTCCCATGTCCCTGTTCTGTGTTCGGCTAAGGCCGTCACATCCGCTTTGTCTCAACCGGAGGAACCTCCGAAACCCGAATCTCACCCCCGCTTTTTCTTGGGCGACTGATCCGCAGCTTCACGACACGCATCTGCCACTGTGCCCAACTTCACCAGAAAATCTTCCCGATCCTTCTCATCCAAGACTGTAAGCACCTGTGATTGAAGATCCACCGCCACATCACGCATGTTCTCGAACAGCTTCAGCCCCGGCGAAGTGATCTTGATCCGGTAGGCTCGACGATCAGTTTCGTGACGGTTGCGTTCCACCCAGCCCGCTTTCTCCATCCGCTCCAATAGTGAGGCGATCGTATTCGGATCACTGCTCATCATGCGTGTGAGTTCCCCCTGCGTAATGCCTTTCGGATCCGCTTCCGTGAGCGAACGAAGCGCCGTGAACTGATCCGGCGTTGCCCCGGTCGGGGCGATGCGTCGACGAAACGCCTGATTTAAACTGTACCACGCCCGACGGAGCAGGGGAGGCAGTCGCTTCCGATCAGGGGAGTCAACTGGGAGCAAGTTATCCGGGTTGGGATCGGGCATTTGTCCGGAACTGTTTGGTAGCACGAAGGCAAAGTGTCAAATCCGAACATTCGGCAAAGTGCTACTGGCTCTCGCAGATTTGTGGTCGGAACCAAGTTCCCGATTGGTCGTTGATACTGAGTCCTGAACTTCCGGATTGATTTCCGAAAGAGGCGCCATGTGAATTTGGAAGAGTTTTGAATGCCATCCGAAATTCACCGGTCGAAATGATGGCTTAAATTTAATACGTGTAGGTATTATTTTATTGCCAGCGTCTTTTCCGTCACGGATATTCCGCGCTCTTGCCACGGGCCGTCAGCGTGATAGAACACCCGCTCGCAAGGTATCCATTGACTGAATTATGAAGATCCATTTTGCTCTGAAAGCAGTCGCGCTCGCCGCATTTCTGTCCACTTCCTTCAACCTTTCTGCCGCTCCTGCCAAGGGTTGGCTGTATTGGCGTGGCCCCGGTCAACTCGGTGTTTCTGAGGAGACGAATCTTCCCGGCAAGCTGGAGGTCGATGGCCCCAGCCAGCTTTGGAAGATCAACCTCTCCGGGCAATCCTCACCCGTCGTTGCCAATGGCAAGCTGTATGTGATGGGCTACGAGGGCGAAGGTCCTGATCTGCGCGAGAAGGTCGTCTGCCTCGATGCGAACACTGGCAAGGAACTCTGGTCCTACAAGTGGAACGACTTCCTGAGCGACATTATTTACACCCGTTACTCCACCTCCAATCCCACCGTCGATGCGGAGACTGGCAACGTCTACGTGCAGGGCACGCAAGGCATCATGGCCGGCTTCACGGGAGACGGAAAGAAGCTGTGGGAACACTCGATGATGGATCGGTTCGGTCGCATGACGTTTCCGAACGGCCGCACGACTTCCCCGGTGATCAACGGTGATTACGTGATGACCCATTACATCAGCGCCTACTGGGGCAAGATGGGACCGGCGCGTGATCGCTTTTGGGCCTTTAACAAACACACCGGCGAACTTCAGTGGCTGACCACTCCGGGCGGGCGTCCGAAGGATAGCTCCTATTCCCCAATCATTCTGAGCGAATGGAATGGTCAGCAGGTGGTTTACAGCGGAACCGGGGACGGTTCAGTCGTCTGCTTCAATGCGAAGACCGGCAATCCGCTCTGGTATTGCAAGATCAGCCAGGGCGGCGTGAATTCCTCGGTCATTCCCATGGGAGACCGCATCATCGCCATCCACGGCCGTGAGAACCTTGATAACTCGGACATCGGGCGTCTGGTTGCACTGCGAATTCCCAAATCAATTCCTGCGGGACCCGGACCGCATGAAATCCCGGTGACCGACTTGGAACTCTGGCGGAATCCGGACGTCTCCTCTTTTGCTAGTTCCCCGATCTTGGTCGGCAAGATTCTCTATCAGGTTGTGACGACTGGCGACCTGGTCGCGGTTGACACCGACGATGGCAAAGTGCTCTGGCGTGAGAAGCTCGGCATCGAGCAGCGCAACGCGAGCATGCTTTACGCGGATGGAAAGATTTACCTCCCGATGCTCGAAGATCCGCATAGCAAGGAGAAGGGGCTTTCCGCCGGAACCGCCGGTGCATTCTACGTGCTCAAACCTTCGGCGACGGGCGTTGAGATCTTGAGTTATCTCACTCTCGAAGGGCGTTGCTTTGGCAGTCCGTGTATTTACAACGGCAAGATCTACGTTCAGACCACCAAGAAGCTCTATTGCTTCGGTAGCAAGGGTGACAATCCTGGCGTGGCGGCGGCGAAGCCCGCACCGGCTGCTGCGATACCGGGCAAAGCGGTTGCGCTGCACATCGTGCCACCTGAAATCCTCGTCACTCCGGGTGGCAAGCAGCCATTCAAGGTTTACCAGGTTGACGCCGCCGGAAACACGGTCGCTGAGGTAAAAGACAAGTCAGCTGTTAAGTGGGAACGCTACATACCGGCAACCGCCAAGGTGAAGGTGCTGCTGAACGCTTCGGTGAAAGACAGTGTGCTGGTGGCTGATGCCACCAAGACGCCTTCTGCCGGCATGTTCAAGGCGACTTACAACGGATTGAACGGCTACATTCGTGGTCGTATCCTTCCCAATCTGCCGCTCGAGGAGAACTTCGAACGATTCAAACCGGTGAACGTTCACCCTGCGACGCATCCAGAGGCGGGCCAGAAATTTGATTACCCCCCGTTGCCTTGGATTGGCGCGCGTTTCAAATTCGAGATCCGTGAGCAGGATGGCAACAAGGTTCTGACGAAGACGATCGACAACAAGCTCTTCCAACGCGGCATCGTGTTCATGGGAACGCCTGACATGGCGAATTACACTATCGAGGCGGACGTGATGACGGAAGGCAACCGGCGCAAGATGTCGGAGATCGGTCTGATCTGCCAACGCTACTACATCGTGCTGAAGGGCAATGCCGGCAAGTTGCAGATCAATTCGAATCTGGAACGGATCAAGGCAGATACCCGATTCAGCATGCGTCCGAAGGTCTGGTATCACCTCAAGGCCCGCGTTGACGTTGCCGCTGACGGCTCTGGCGTGATTCGCGCGAAGGCATGGGACAAGAGTGAGAAAGAGCCCGACGCTTGGACACTCGAGGTCAAGCATCAGAACGCCCACACGCAGGGATCACCCGGCCTCTTTGGATTCGCCCCGCAGGAGGTCCTCTGTCACATCGATAACGTCAAAGTCACGCCCAACAAGTAACCGCATCGCATATCACGCAAGACGCTTAACAGAATCACCCTATGAAAAACGACATTGTGAAATCCATCGTGGCGCTCGGCATGGCCGCCGTGATCACCGGCTGCGAGTCTACTGAAAAACCGGCTCCGGCCGCTTCCACTCCTCCGGCTGCGAGCACCGATACGAAAGCACCCGATACTGACGTCGCGGTGGCGGTCGCAACTGACGCGGACAAGAAGGACGCGACGGATATGGGCAAGGCAGTTGCGCAGGCAACTGATGCTGCCCAAGCAACTGTCGCGGACGTCGCTTCGAAGGCCACGGCCGCCGTCGCCACCGCCGGTCCATCGAAGTACGATTGGCCGCAGTGGGGCCGCACCAAGGCACGGAACATGTACACCCCCGCCAAGAATGTCCCGATGTCCTTCAATCCCGGCAAATTCAAGCGCGGGACTGAAGATATCGACATGGCCACCACAAAAAACGTCAAGTGGGTCGCCAAACTCGGTTCACAGACCTACGGCAATCCGACGATCGTGAATGGGCGTGTCTATATTGGCACGAACAACGAAGCTCCGCGTGATCCACAGCACAAAGGCGATCGTTCGATCCTGATGTGTCTTGACGAAAAGACAGGTGATCTCATCTGGCAGCTGGTTGTGCCCAAGTTGAAATCCGGCAAAGTGAACGACTGGGAGAATCTGGGCATTCTTTCCTCCGCAGCCGTCGAAGGAGATCGGGTCTATCTGGTGACCAGCCGTTGCGAAGTAATCTGTGTTGATGCCAACGGACTCGCCAACGGAAACCAGGGCATGAAGGACGAAGCGCAGTACATCGCCGGGCCTGGCAGCAAACCTGCCACGGTCGGATCCAAAGACGCGGACATCATCTGGGTTTACGACATGATGGACGAACTCGGCGTGTTTCCGCACAACGCCGCGAACAGCTCCCCGGTCGTCATTGGGAACATGGTTTATGTCTGCACCTCAAACGGCCAAGATTGGACGCATGTGAATGTGCCCTCACCGATGTCTCCCAGCTTCATCGCGCTGGACGCGAAGACAGGCGAACTCAAAGGTGAGGACGACGCTGAAATCGGCGAAAATATTTTCCATGGTCAATGGACTTCGCCTTCGGCAGGACAGGTTGGCAGCGATTGGCAACTGTTCTTCGGCGGTGGTAACGGACTTCTCTACGGCTTCGGTTCCAATCCCGTTTTTGATTCGAGCGAAGATATGCACTTCCTCAAAAAGATCTGGTGGGTGGATACGAATCCGAAGGCTCGTTTCGAATACAAGTATCCTGATCCGGAAGGCCCGAACGAGATCAACGCGACTCCGGTCTATTGGAACAAGCACGTCTACATCGCCCAAGGCCAGGATCCTGAGCACGGCGAAGGTGTCGGTATGCTCGTCTGCGTGGATCCCACCAAGAAGGGGGATATCACCAAGACAGGTGTGGTTTGGAAGTATGAAAAGATCAATCGCTCCATCAGCACGGTTTCAATCGATGAGGAAACCGGGCTGCTGTTCGTCGGTGATTTCTCCGGTTTTGTTTACTGCCTCGACGCGAAGACGGGCAAGGAACATTGGATCTACGACATGAAGGCTCACATGTGGGGATCGACTCTGGTTGCGGACGGTAAATTATTCGTCGGTGATGAAGACGGTGACTTGGTGGTGTTGCCGGCCAAGGCTGACTTTAATCCGAAGGACAAGAAGGCAGTGCTCTTCGAGACGAACATGATGGCTCCGATCTACTCCACGCCGATCATCGCCAATGGCGTACTTTACGTCGGCACTCAGTCGCACCTCTACGCGATCAAGAACTGAACGAGATTTGTTGAACGGCCCCCGGGGATCGCTTTCCGGGGGCTGTGTTACCCACCAGACAATCCCTGACCCATTTTAAATCGAATCACATAGAATGAGCGAAGTAACCGAAGCGGATATTGCAAAGGCAAAGCAGGAGCTTGATACGCACTGCGTCGAAATCATCAACTGGCATTTTTCTCCTGAAACCGGCTGTCCGTTCTGGCTCGACTGGGCCAAGAAGGCGGGCTGGGATCCGCGCGCCGAAGTGAAATGCTTCGATGATCTGATCAACCGTTTCCCACACTTCCAAGACGAGTGGTTGCGGGACCTTCAACCCGAGGTCTGGATTCCGAAGGAATTCGAGGGCCAGCCGTTCAGTATTTTCGAAACCGGTGGTACCACGGGTATGCCGAAGCAACGCATCGGTTGGAATGATTTCCGCGTCGATTACAGCGAGTTTTCAGAAAAGATCTCTGACGAACATTTCCCGCGGGGCGGAGCTTGGCTGATGATGGGGCCGACTGGTCCACGTCGTCTGCGTCTGGCCATTGAGCATCTTGCCAATATCCGAGGCAGTTCCTGCTACTTCATTGATCTCGATCCGCGCTGGGTGAAGAAGTTGATTGCGAACAAGCAGTATGATCAGGCCAAAGGATACATGGCTCACGTCGTTGATCAGGCCGCAATGATCATGCAGAACCGCAAGGTGAGCGGTCTCTTCACCACGCCGAAACTCTTGGAGGCATTGGCTGAAAAGGTTGATCTCTACGAAGCGGGCATTCGCGGCGTCTTTGCCGGCGGAACCACCATGGACAAACAATATGTCCGGTTCCTGATCGAAGAGGTGTTGGAAGGCCAGATTGGCTTCTACCCAACTTACGGGAACACGTTGATGGGACTGGCCGCGAGTGTGCCAATCACAAAAGAGGATGAGTTCTCCGTAACCTATTACGCACCCCAACCGCGAGCGGTACTGCGCGTTGTGGATCCGGAAGAAACTACCCAGGTTCGTGGCCATGACGAATGGGGACGGGTCGAACTGACCACCATGACGAAGGAATTCTTTATGCCCCGTTTCATGGAACGGGACGAGGCTCTCCGCCGCAAACCACGGGCACCTTATGCGTGGGATGGAGTTGCTGAAGTCCGCCCGTTTGGGGCCATGGAGAACAAGATTGTCGAAGGCGTCTATTGATCTCCAACCGGTTCGTGGCAGCCGCCCCGAGCGGACATTGACCGGTTGTGGGTGTTCTGGTGGTTGGTTGCGAGACGCGCAAATGCGCCTACCTTGGCGAAACAATTGAAACAATCAGCTCTCGCCCAGGTTGAAACCAACCGTCGGTGAGATGTTCGTAACTCACGTTTGCTGCCGAGCATCATTTGTGAAGAGAGTTGTCGATGCCCGAACCCGAGACATATCAGGACCCCCCCGGTGCGCAACCGGAAGGTCGCTCGGGTCTGCCGCCGGTTCATCCGCTGTCGGCATTGTTGCTTCTGGTCGTTGACAACCTGTGGAACCTCGGCGATTGGGCGATTTTTGCGTGGGTTATCATCATTCCGTTGAGCTTCATGTCGGTTTTCTTCCCGGGACTATTTCTCCAACGCTACGCAAATCACGATTCCTGGGGGAAATCGATCGGGAAAGCGCTGATGCTTGGCGTCTTGGCAGCGGTGCCCACATCGATTGCCGGAACTCCCATTGGCGTCGCATTTCTCGCCTGGGCTGGGTTGGACCGCTGGCGATCGCGAAAGGATATCCTCACCAATCCGATCGCTGCGCTCTCTGGGCAACCAGCACCAGCACCGAGTGCGCCATCCACGGGACAGCCCGGAACAGCCCGGCCGGTGATTGACGTGCAGGAAGGCGCAGCAACTCCGTGTCGATCCTCGGAACCCAACTTTGTAGCCGCGGCTTCATCACCCTCATCGCCGCCGCCGCCCGTCCAGCCTCATTACGAACCCTTGCTGCCGCCGCCCCACAAGGCCAGCAAGATTGGCGTATTGGCTCTCTGTCTGGTGATGGTTGCGTTGTGTTTTGGCGGTGTGGTTTATCTGATGGAGTTCGCTACGGAACGAGTGGAATCCTGGGCTGAGAAGGCCGGCAAGCTGGTCGGTTTTTTTCGACGTCCACCACTCACTGAATCATTTGTTGCCTCGTTGCCGGAACTGTCCCGGACGGAGGGAGGAGAACTTCACATCGCGTCGTTGAAGAGTAACGAGCAGGTGTCACAGACCGACTATCGGTTTAAGTTTTTCGAGGTTGAATCAAGCATCAGAGTTCCGGTCACGTATCAGTATTTTATTCGACTGCGGGATGATTGGGAATTGAATGTCACCAATGGGATCTGTTGGGTGAACGCGCCAAAGGTTCGTCCGAATCTGCCGATCATCCATACGGACAAGATGCACAAGGAAAAAGATTTCGCCGCGTCGCAGGAGATGTTGGATGATTTGGAAAAAACTCTCACACCCCGGTTCTGGCTGAACGGATCACGCCCCGAATACCTGAAGCTCGTGCGTGAAGACTGCCGCAAGACCGTGGGGGAATTTGTTCGAGACTGGATTCTCTCGCAGGATCGTTGGAAGGATTACAACATCCACACCGTAAAGATTGTTTTCCCGGAAGAGGTCGGCTCCGAGGAAGCGAAAATGTTACCGACATTGATGATAGATAAGGACTGACAGATGGAAGAACTCGCACACATTCCCGTGCTCCGATTGGGCCGGACTTACGAAAGTCTGGATAAAATTGACGTTGCCCGCCACTCCGATCGTGAAGTGCTGGCGCAGATGAGCACCATCAACGCCGGCATCATCCGCAAGGATATGCGCAAAATCGAGAAGTCACGCGCCGCATTGAAGAAATTCAGCGTCGATGAACTGATAGCACTCTGCGCCAAGGCCGGTGACGAGTTTCTGAATGGCACGCTGCCTTTCGGTGACAGGGGGCACACCCAGAGCGCGGATGACTACGTGCAGACATTGTCGTCCACAAGCGGTCTGCCTCACAACATGGTGCGGATGAACATGACGAAGATTCATTTCGCCATGACCAATATGACGTTGATCCTTAACGGACTCACCCGGGGACTGGCGCACTCGGTGATCGACAGTGGGGTGGGCGAACAGGGTGGGGCACGTTGTTGCTTTTTCCCGTCTGCAAAAGCCTTGGGACTGGTCATGCCCAGCAACGCTCCTGCGGTAAACTCGCTCTGGCTGCCGGCCATTGCGCTCAAGTATCCGGTGATCATCAAACCGGGACGGGAAGAACCTTGGACGCCTTACCGTCTCATCCAGTCGCTGATCAAAGTCGGCGTTCCGGCTGAAGCGTTTGGTTTTTATCCGACCGACCACGAGGGTGCTGGAGAGATTCTCAATGTGTGTGGCCGGGCACTGATTTTCGGGGACAAGAACACCACCGACAAATACGCCGGCAACCCCGGCGTGCAATGTCACGGTCCCGGCTTCAGTAAGATTCTCATTGGCGACGATGAGATTGAGAACTGGGAGCAGCACATCGATCTGATGGACTTAAGTGCGACCGCCAACGGCGGGCGTAGCTGCATCAACGCTTCTGCGATTGTGGTTCCAAAATACGGCCGGGAAATCGCCGATGCCTTGGCCAAGAAACTCGGTCCCATTGCCCCTTCCACGGCGGAGGACGAGAACGCCCGCCTATCCGGCTTTGCAAATCCGAAGATGGCCGAATGGATTGATGGTGCGATCGAAGCCGATCTTGCCACCCCTGGCGCCGAGGAAATGACCGCTCACTATCGCGATACGGAGCGGAAGGTGAACGATGAGCGTGGCTTGTTCCTGCGACCCACGGTGATCTATTGCGATTCCACGGAACATCCGTTGTACAATCGTGAGTTCATGTTTCCCTACCTCAGCGTGGTTGAAGTGCCCCAGGCTGAGATGCTCGACAAAATCGGGCCGTCGTTGATCGTGACCGCGATTACGAAGGATGCGGAATTCCGCGCTCAATTGATGGAGACCAATCTGGTCGACCGTCTGAATTTCGGACCGGTTCCCACTATGCAGATCTCTTGGGATCAGCCGCATGAGGGCAACATGTTCGATTTTCTCTACAAGCGTCGTTCAATTGAAATCGCCGACTGACGGCGGTTGAACACATTTCCTACGGTTTAAGTCCATAGAACGATGCATTCCGATCCAACACTGGGGCCCGGCCCCATGTCCGTCTTTGATCATCAACCGCGCACGCGTCTGGTGTTTGGAAACAACACCGTGGAACGGACGGGAGAACTATGCCGCGAGTACGGTGCGGGCAAGGTTTTGGTGGTCACGGATCCCGGCATTGCCAAGGCCGGCCATCTCGATCACGCACTCGAAGCGCTCGGCAAGGTTGGTCTCCCCGTTGTCGTCTATGACCAGGTCCGCGAGAATCCCACCACGAGAGACGTGGCAAGCTGTCTTGAGTTGGCCCGTCGGGAACAGGTCGATTTCATTATCGGACTGGGTGGCGGGAGTTCCATGGACACGGCCAAGGGATGCAACTTCATCCTCACCAATGGTGGCGAGATGAAGGATTACTGGGGCATCGGCAAGGCGGGGAAACCCATGCTTCCGATGATTGCCATCCCGACCACTTCAGGGACGGGCAGCGAATGCCAGTCCTTCGCCTTGATTGCCGATGAAGTTACGCATTCGAAGATGGCCTGCGGTGATCCCAAAGCGGCTGCCAAGGTGGCCATCCTCGATCCGTTGCTCACCGTATCCCAACCTACAGCAGTCACGGCCAACACGGGTATCGATGCGATCGCGCATGCGGTTGAAACTGCGGTGACGCGCAAGCGCAACGCACTATCGCTGATGTATTCACACGAAGCATTCAAGCTTTGTGTCCTGAGTCTGCCCCGCGTGTTGGAGAATCCCGGTGATGTCGAAGCCCGCGGCCAAATGCTTCTGGGCGCGGCTCTTGCCGGTACCGCCATCGAGAACAGCATGCTGGGCGCTGCGCATTCGGCCGCGAATCCGCTGACTGCCCATTTTGGAACCGTGCATGGTACAGCGGTCGGTATGATGTTACCGCTGATCGTCCGCTTCAACGCGGAAGAACCCTCGGCCCGTCGTGCCTATGCCGAACTCGCCTCCGCTCCTGAGATCGCCAACGTGAGCGATGGCGTCGATGCCGCTCTGGAAGCGCTGATCGCCCGCCTGGAATCCTTGTTGAATCAGGCCGGCATGCCGCGCTCACTGGCTGATTGCGGTGCCACTCAGGATCTGATCCCAACGCTATCGGCCGAGGCCGCTCAGCAATGGACTGCAAATTTCAATCCTCGTAAAATTACTGCTGACCACTTCGCATCGCTCTATGCGCAGGGGTTCACCCCTCGCGGCAACGGCGACGCATAGGCGCGCATAAGTCCGACGG
Source organism: Limisphaerales bacterium (assembly GCA_047608975.1). Lineage (GTDB taxonomy): Bacteria > Verrucomicrobiota > Verrucomicrobiia > Limisphaerales > JAYPXF01. The sequence goes on from JBLFYM010000008.1 coordinate 73,435, forward strand.
ACTCAGGATTAATCAGCTGACGATTCTCTGGAGACGCATTTGTCGCCGGCCAACGCAGCCGTCGATAGGAACGGTTGGTGCGGCTGTGTTAAGCCTCGCCGATTCGTCAGCAGAGATCATTCTGAGGTCTTCAATTTTGCCGTGACCCGAACCTGCTTCAGAAACTCCGGGGACACAAAAATCCCGGAGACCTGACGGGGATGGAAACTGTTTTGACGGCGAGGCCGCGGCCCCTTTTACTCGCTCACTGATACGATTCAAACTCGGATGCGAAGTAGTTCTTAGCCCTTGGGAACATCGTGCCGAATGCCTCTGCAATCCAGCAATTCTAATTATGGAAACGGGAATCCGGCACCGGGCAGTGGCTGAGTGTGATTTTTGGCGCTGCGTTGGCGCGGGTGAAAACAGTTAAACTTTTGAGGCTCCTTGGCTCCGGTGTTTTTTGCTAATCGCGTCGGTTGATCGCCTCCGCCGACGTCTTGCCTGATCGTCGCACCGGTCAGAACATCCGCTCTCTCTTGGCCGACATCGTCCTGAGCAATCCCTCTCGTGAAAATGAGAATTGCTGAGTCAGTCGGTGGTTGTGCAAACGATCACCATAGGCCAGCCGGAAGAATGATGTTTAGCCGGTTTGGGGGTTCGTGTCACTATGTCTGAGATGGGTGATATTATTGGCATTGATCTGGGTACAACGAATTCGCTGGTGGCGGCGGTGGATTCGGGATTTCCCTATGTGATCGCGGATGGTGAGGGGCAGCGGATGACTGCTTCGGTAGTGCATTTTTCGGATGAGGGTGACGGCGCAGGGGAGGTGTGGGCGGGAGGCCAGGCGCTGAATGTCGTGGCTTCGAAGCCGGCTACGACTTTCTATTCGGTGAAGCGATTGATCGGGGCGCAGTTCAATGAGGGGCTCGCGGCAGAATTTCAGTATCGCGTCAGTGCCGATGAGAAGGGCGCTGCGGTGGTGGGGGAGCAGGGGCAATATTCGCCTGCTCAGATCGCGGCGGAGATTCTGAAAAAGCTCAAGGCAATCGCTGAGGCGGATCTGGGGAGGGAGGTCTCGCGAGCGGTGATCACCGTTCCCGCCTATTTCAACGACGGCCAGCGTCAGGCGACGAAGCGGGCCGGGGAACTGGCCGGATTCTCGGTGGAGCGAATTGTCAATGAACCGACGGCAGCGGCACTGGCCTATGGGCTGAATCGGCTGAAGGAGCGATCGAAGATCGCGGTTTACGATCTGGGAGGTGGGACGTTTGATCTTTCAATCCTGGAACTGAATGAGGGTGTGTTTCAGGTGTTGGCAACCAATGGCAACACGCGCTTGGGCGGCGATGACATCGATGCTGCTTTGGCGGGCGAGTTGTTGCGGCGAGTGCGTGCTGAGCATGAGGGACTGGCTGCTGATTCCAGGGTCCTGACTCGTATCCGGGAAGCGGCACGAGCGGCGAAGCAGGCGCTATCAAATGAGTTGGAATTTGTGATCACGTTGCCGTTCCTGACGTCTTCAATGAGTTTCGAAACGAAGGTGACTCGGGAAGAACTGGATTCACTTGCGGTGCCAGTCGTCGAAAAGACCCGGGCTCATTGCCTGCGCTCGCTGGCGGACGCCAAGTTGGAGTCGAAAGACCTGGATCAGGTGATTTTGGTGGGCGGACAAACTCGCATGCCGCTGGTTCGCCGATTGGTGGCGGAGTGGTTTGGCTGTTCTGAATTCGACGAGACGCGCGGGAATTTGCGCATGGGGGAAGCGTTTCACACGACTGAAGGTCCGGTCTTGAACACGACTCAGAATCCCGACGAAGCCGTGGCTTTGGGGGCAGCGATCCAGGCTGAGATTCTGGCGGGTGGTTTCAAGGATGTGCTTTTGCTGGATGTCACGCCGCTGTCGCTGGGGATTGAGACGTTTGGAGGCTTGATGAACGTCATCATTCCTCGAAATACGACGATCCCGGTCAAAGCCGGTGAGGTGTTTACGACTGCGGTGGATCATCAGCGTGAGATGCTGATTCATGTCCTCCAAGGCGAGCGGGAGCGTTCAAAGGATAATTGGAGTCTGGGCAAGTTCACCATCGAGTTCGAAAAGGCGGCGCGGGCTGTGCCGCGGGTCGGCGTTCAATTTGAAATCGATGCGAATGGAATTCTGCAGGTGCTGGCGCGTGATACGAAGACGGGAATTGAGAAAGTCGTGGAGATGCAGTCGGCGGTGGACGTGGACGCCGACGACGTGCAGCAGATGGTCGAGGAATCGGTTGAACACGCGTTTACGGATTTACGGGCTCGCCGATGGATCGAGGCGAAATTGAAGGCCGAGGAAACTCTGAAGGCAGCAAAGAATGGAATTGCTGAGTGCGGAGCAGAGCTCTCTGACGACGAAGCGGAATCCCTGAATCGTGCCGTGGTGGGAGTGGAGCAGGTGCTGGCCTTGGCTGGATCGGAGGAGGATTCAGTGGGCTCGCCTGAACAACTCAAGCAAGCCCACCAAAATCTGGATGCAGCGTCTCAGCCTTTGGCTGAGCTGATGATGGAACGCGCGATGGAAGAGATGCTCAAACGTCGCGGTTTGGTGAGCTGATCAGTCAGCTTTATGGTCGTCTGACTGGTCGTCTGACTGGTCGTCTGACTGGTCGTCTGACTGGTCGTCTGACTGGTCGTCTGACTGGTCGTCTGACTGGTCGTCTGACTGGTCGTCTGACTGGTCGTCTGACTGGTCGGGATCCGTGATGGAATGGGTTGAGGGATTCTCGTCTGATTGCTGGCCCTCGATCGCCACAGGGCTGTCGGCGGTGGAATCCTCATCATGGTGATCTTCTTCCTCATCATGATCTTCCTCCTCTTGGGCTTCGTCCGGTGGCAGGTCTTTCCCGGCATAAGGATTCGGCGCCCGTTGGTGCTTTGGCCGGGGAGAAACCATGGCACCGAGAGAGCGCCCGGCGAATTTCGGTGGAGCGTCCGCCACGCCGAAAGGGTCGCACGCCTTGACGAAGCGCTGCATGGTTTCAAAGCCGATTTCTTTATGTGCCAATTCGCGCCCGCGGTAGCGAAGCGAGATTTTGACCTTCATGTCTGCGCATAGGAACTGGACTGCGTGAGACAATTTATTTGTAAAGTCATGGACGTCGATGCTGGGCCGGAGCTGGATCTCTTTGGTCTTGTTCCCGGCCTGATGCTTCTTCGTCTCCTTCGCCTTTTTGGACAGCTCGTAGCAGTATTTGCCGTAATCAACGATACGGCAAACTGGAGGGCTGGCTTTGGAGGCGACTTCGACTAAATCCACACCGTGCTTCCTGGCCAGTTGGATGGCTTCCTGAGTGGGAAGTACCCCGACCTGTGACCCATCGATTCCGATTACTCGTACTTCACGGGCGCGAATCTTCCCGTTGGTTCGAATGAAAGGGCCCCTTGTTCGACGACGGTTTTTGTTACCGAAGGGGCGGCTCAAGAGTAACTCTCCCGTTGTTCGCGGCTGTGAACCGAACTGTTTTCTACCATATAGTCTTCAATAAGATGGCATTTGTTAGGCTGAATCATTCTCCAGTTCAAGCGAAATCTGGATACAAATGTTGGGGCAATCATTCTGTTCAGTCGTTCGCGCGGAAAATCTTGGACGTTCGAATTCGATTTCTTCCATTGTGCTTCACTCGGTATTTCCATGGCAGCCAACAGAGCTGGCCGTTTCCACGCGGTCAGGCGCGCTGCTGGGGGCGTGTATGGCAGGCATTGTCGCCATTGCTGAGCTTTCCTTGCGGACGTGAGCCGTTCGGTTCGGTGCCTCGGGGCGGAGCAACGCCTCGAGGTTTCGGAACGGGGCCGTCCGCGTTGCAGTCGAGAACCGTGATGGCATCGGCCGCGCCTGTGATCTCATCGGCGTCGATGAATTCGTCGCGATCCTGGTCGAGGAGTTTGAGGAAACCGTTTGGTTCGGCTGGACGGTCGAAGGTGGTGGGACTCTTGCCTTGTGGCCTGACGGGCGGTTGGCCGAATTCGCGATTCTGAAACTGACCGGTGGGACGGGCCAAGTCTGCGACCCGGTCGCTGAAGTCGGGGTGGTTGATTCCAGCTATTGGATCTCTTCCAATCGTTCAAATTTGATGCCGGCGGGTTGTTGGAGAATGCGCCCGCGTTTGTCAGTCGATGGTTTGGGCATGAGGCATAGTATCTCGCACGCTGAACTTTTTGTCCGGCACCTAATGAAATCCTGCGCGGATTCCGGTGTTGGTTTCTGGAAATTGAGCATTTAGTCTTTGGCGCCACGCGGTCCATGGCAGAAGATTCAAATTCCAAGACCCGAATCCTGGTGGTCGATGACGATGTGAAGCTGTGCCGTCTGATCAAGGGCAAGAGGCACGGGCGAACGCGGGAACGCTTGCGGGAGGAAATTCGGGATCGTCACTACGACGGGTTCGATCGGTCCATCGATGCCAGTGAACCAACCAGTGTAACGAAGTCAGATTTTGAAGAGGAATAGCGATGGGACATATCCACGAAGCCATTGATTTCACGGTAGCCATTTTCATTGTGCAGGACGGAAAGGTGCTGCTAATCCACCACCGTAAACTCAACAAGTGGTTGCCGATCGGAGGTCATATTGAACTGGATGAAGATCCGGAGCAGGCGGCATTGCGTGAAGCCAAGGAAGAGAGCGGGCTGGATATCGAGCTCATCGGTGAACGACCACCCACAACGGAAGACGGTTGTCGTGCACTTATCGCGCCGCGGTTTCTCGATGTTCATCGCATCAACGAATCGCATGAGCACATTGGCATGATCTATTGGGCGCGTCCCGTGAGTGGAACTGTGGAACTTGCCCCAGTCGAACATCACGCCATTCGTTGGGCAAATGTGGCTGAGCTAAATTCGCTGGAACCGGCGATGTCCGAGTCGGTGAAGTGGTATTGTCGCACCGCGATTGACGAGATCGGGTGAGATGCGGAAACAGGGGCTCAAGTCTGCTTGGCTGCGAGCTGTCCACATCCTGCGCCCACGTCAATCCCACGGCGTTGCCGGATGGTGCAGGGCAGACCGGACTCCTGGATGATTCGTGAGAACTCCTCGGCGGACGAACTCTCCGTTGCGATCCCTCCGTAACCGGCGGTTGGATTGAGCCGGATCAGGTTCACGTGCGCGTCCATTCCCGCCAGCAATGCCGCGACTTCACGAGCCTGTTGAGGGCTGTCATTCTTGCCGGCGATCAGCGTCCAGCCGAACAGGACCTTGCGACTGGTCTTTTCCGTGTAGTACCGACACGCATCCAGAATGTCGGCGATCGGCCAGCGTCGATTGACGGGGATCAGCGCGGTTCTATCTTCGTCGTTCGTGGCATGCAGACTCACGGCGAGATTGTAGGAGACGTCTTCCTTTGCGAATCGTCGGATCGCGGGGACGACCCCCACGGTGCTGACCGTCACCCGGGAATTCCCGATTCCGATGCCACGATTGTCAGTCACGATCTGCATGGCTCGCATGACCTGATCGTAGTTATGGAGCGGTTCGCCCATACCCATCAGCACCAGGTTGCGCAAGCCCAGTTCGCCGTTGGCCTGGAGAATCCGTTGAACCGTGTGCACCTGGGCCACCATCTCGCCCGTTCGCAACTGCCGCACATAGCCCATCTGGCCGGTGGCGCAAAAGACGCAGCCCATCGCGCAGCCAACCTGAGTGCTGAGACAGGCCGTGAACCTTCCCGGATAGCCCATGATGACCGTCTCGATCTCGTGACCGTCATCCAGGCGAAGCAACAGCTTGCGGGTGTAGCCATCATCGCTGCGGATTTCGGAGACAATCTCCGGGGTATCGGTTCGGAGATTGTTCCAATTCTCACGAATCCACCGCCTCAGCGGGGGTGGTAGTTCGGTGCCTTCACGAAGGTCTGCTTCAGCGCCCCGGTGGAGTGCCTGCCAGAGCGGGCGGGTATGAACTGTCCGGACGCCCGCGGAAGCCAAGACTTCGCTCAACTCATCGTAGTTGAGGGCGTGTAGCTGGATCTGATTTGGGGTGCTGGCCGGCATCGCGTTCAACAGGGTGAATCAATTCACGATGCTTAGACAAACATTTCGCACAGATCAACGGGCAGGGCAGGGGTGGCACCTTTTTGTGAACAGACGTAGGCGGCAAGTTCACTCGCTTTGCCAATGAGTGCCTCCATCGGCCATCCGTGAAACAGGCCCACGGACAACGCGGCGGTGAATGCGTCGCCGGCACCGACGGTGTCGTCCACGGTGGTCGGGATGCCGCGTGATTCAATCACGTGCTCAGCCGTGATGATCGCAGCCCCGTTCTCGCCTCGTGTCAGCGCCACAAATCGCAGGTCATATTTCTCCCGCAGATTTTGCAATCGTTCGACATCTGTGCCCTCGGTTCTGCCGGTCACAACCGCAACCTCTTCGTCGTTCAGCTTGAGAACGTTGGCGACTGACAGGGATTCATGGATTACTTCGGCAGAATAGAAATCCTGACGGAGATTCACGTCGAAGATGCGTAGTGCCGAGGTGGGCGTTGCTTTCACAAAATCTTGGATCGCCATCCGGGAATCGCGGCTTCGCTGTCCAAGCGAACCAAAGCAAACGATGTCAGCCTCAGCTGCGAGCGTGAGAGTGCAGTCAGTCATCTCCAAGTGATCCCAGGCGCAATCGGCTGCGAACTCGTAGCTCGCCACTCCAGCCGGATCAAGTTGCACATCAACCGTGCCGGTTGGAAAAATCAATTCTGGAACGTGGTCGATTCCAATGCCGCGTTCCATGAGTTCCCGCCGAGCACGGGTTCCCAACTCATCCTTCCCTACCGCGCTGAACATGGACGCCTTGGCACCGAGGGCACAACAGTGCGCAGCGAAATTCGCCGGAGCCCCGCCGAATTTCGCCCCATCCGGGAATACGTCCCAAAGGATCTCACCGATCCCGACCACTCGTGGCGCTGACATCTGCTGAGTTTGTGAAGGAGCCATTCGCGGGTCAATGCTTCGCATACGCGGGAGAAAGGCTCGCGAATGAGAGAATATTTTTGTCCCACATGTTTTTGCCGCTGATTCCGGAATGATGCCGGAGCCCATGGCAAATACATTGATGGCGAAAATATGAAGACCAATACGGAGATCAATAAATCTCTGGAAAAATAGCCATGGACACCCTGTGTCTAACCCTACCTGTCATCTTGATCCACGTAACAAACGAAAGGCAAAACATGATCGCGACACAACAAATGGAATTCGGAATCGATAACAAAGCCAATCTCTGCCCCTCACGCAATCGTCAGCGGCGGATGCCGGGCGCCCGTTGGTGGTTCGATCAGATGCATCGCACGGTCGAATCCGCCCCCGATTGGGAGTCTTCAAAACTGAACGAAATCAGGCAGTCCAGTTTCGCGTTTCCCGGCCGTCATAAATGACAATTTTTGCCCTGACAATACTCGGTGCAGCACACAGGGAGGGGGCAGCCAAGGAGGTGGCGAGCCGTCATTACGAAATGTGGTGGCGGCTTTTTGCGTTGGGAGAGGGAACTCTGATCTCACTGCGAGTGGCCGCAATTGGTCGCTATTGACCGTATTTGAACGGTTTTGTGGATTGAACGGCGACTGGCTATGCCGTAGAACCTCCGTTCCCCCAAATGGGGATGACATAATGAAGCCCAAAATCGAAATATACGATACGACTCTGCGTGATGGCACACAGGGCGAAGGCATCAACTTTTCAGTCGCGGACAAACTCCGAATTGCTGAGAAACTTGACGCCTTCGGGATTCATTACATTGAAGGTGGCTGGCCCGGGAGTAATCCCAAGGACATCGAGTTTTTTGAACAGGCCGCGAAGCGTAAGTGGAAGAACGCCAAGATCGCTGCGTTCGGATCCACCCGTCGCAAGAACGTGGAAGCCAAGGATGACGCTCAGGTCCGACTCCTGATCGACGCCAAAACCCCGGTGATCACAATTTTCGGCAAGACCTGGTTGCTTCACGTGAAGGAAGTGATCCGAACCACCGCAAAAGAGAACGTCGCGATGATTGCGGACACGGTTCGTTTCCTGAAGTCCAAGGGCAAGACTGTCATCTACGACGCTGAGCACGCGTTCGACGGCTACAAGGACAATCCGGATTACGCGATGGAAACGTGGAAGGCGGCGGAAGAAGCCGGCGCGGATTGGATCGTGCTTTGCGACACCAACGGTGGATGTTTGACGCCCGAGATTGTTGGAATCACCCAGGCGGCCGTGAAGGGATTGAAATGCAAGGTAGGCATTCACACCCACAATGACATTGAGCTGGGGGTAGCCAACGCGCTCGCCGCAGTTGAAGTCGGCGCGGGACAGCTGCAGGGGACGATCAACGGCTTTGGCGAACGCACCGGTAACTGCAACCTGATCAGCGTCATTCCCACCCTCCAGTTGAAGATGAATCTGAAGGTGTTGCCTGCTGCGGCGATGAAGAAGCTTACCGAGCTTTCCCAATACGTGGATGAGATCGCGAACATCCGGCACAACCCGCGTCAACCGTGGGTCGGTGCTTCGACGTTTGCACACAAGGGCGGCATGCACGTGAACGCCGTGCAGAAGGTCGCGCACAGTTTTGAGCACATCGATCCAACGGTCGTCGGGAACAACCGCCGCATCCTGGTCAGCGATCTTGCCGGTCGCAGTAACATCGTGATGAAGGCCCAGGAGCTGGGTTTGAAGCTGACGAACGACACGCCGGAGCTGAAGACCATCCTGGCGAAGGTGAAGGAGCAGGAACACGAGGGCTACGAATACGAGGCGGCCGAAGCTTCACTGGTGCTCCTGATTCGGGGGATACTGGAACACAATCCGGAACTCCTGTTTACGGTGGATTCGTATCATGTATCGATGCGAGGAAACGGCACCAAGGGTGTCTGTGAAGCGAACGTCAAAGTTCGCGTCGGCGACAAGGTCAGCCACACCGTTGCTGAAGGAGACGGTCCGGTTGCCGCGTTGGACTCCGCATTGCGTGCCGGGCTCAGTCAACATTTCAAGCAACTCGGCAAAATCCACCTCACCGATTACAAGGTCCGCATTTTGGAAAGCAGCGCCGGGACGTCGGCGAAGACCCGCGTGCTCATTGCGTCCAGCGATGGCAAGGAAGAGTGGGGCACCGTCGGCGTCAGTGAGAATATCATCGAAGCGAGCCTCAAGGCACTGGTGGACGGTCTCGAATACGCGCTGCTCCGTCGGAAGAAATAACCAAGACGCGAGAGCACTACCTGCGCATCCAGAACTGACACAAGATTCATCCGCGTACGCGGATGAAT
>JBLFYM010000009.1:0-80671 GCA_047608975.1 Limisphaerales bacterium
TTGATACTCCACGAGGAAATTTCGATACGCCTTTGCGTGCCGAGGAATCCGTTCCTCGGATTCGCCAAGAATATCATCCGAAAAAAGGAACTGAGTATCGCATCCTGTCCCCGCCCCCAATGACATCAGCAGCATCGTGGTCTTGCTGCAAAGCAACCTGGCAAGTTTGTGCGGAACCAGTTCCAGTTCCGCCGCATACGCGCCCGCACTCTCCAAACGCTTCATCTGCTCGTAGAGTTGCTTGGCTTCAGTCGCCGTCTTGCCAATCGCTCGAAAGTTCGTCCACGCCGCGTGCCGCGGCACCATTCCCAGATGACCCACCACCGGAATCCCCTCCCGTGCCATGGCTTCGATGATGTATGGACTCGCCGAGCAGTAGACCGAACTGGCCCCCATCTCCAACGCCTTGAACCCAACCCTAATCCCCTCCTCCTGCGTCGCCAATCCATGCGGCGTTGAACCCGAGAGGAAGCCAGTGGGAGCCGCCGCGATCAAGGCCGGCAATCGCCCCTGCGCTTCCGGGGAATCAAACGGACAACTCATCAGGTCAACACCAGCCGCTTCCGCCGCCGCCGCTTCCTCCGGCGATTTGACATGGATGTGCGTGAGAGTGCGTTTCCCCTTCAACTGTTGCAGATCGTAAACGGAATATTTCTTCGTCGGTCGCAAGCTCATGATGAGAAGAGATTCAACGGTCCAGTCAGGATCCCCAAGCGTTTTCGATCCAATCAAAATCGAACGTGCGAGATTGATGGGGATCCGACGGTAACGGAAATCGTTAGATTTCCACCTTCGCTATTTCTTCGCGAGCCCAACCAGTCTCCCCAGTAAAATAGAACGCCGGCTTGATCTTGAGACGGTTTAGAGAATCCTTTTTTTGGCGCTATCGAGATAGTTGACCGGACTGACCGATCCTACTCCTCGCGCAGACGACCAAAAATGTCGTTATAGCGGACTGCTAGGCAGCTCATAAAGAGCGGCATATACATCACCGTCCAGATCAGCACGATCCAGACATACTTCGCGATCGGAGCGAGTCGTTCGGGATCCAGCGCCGCCGGATTCTTAAAAAACTCCGGCCCCAACTCCTCAGCTATCTCCATAATAATCGGAAGCGCCTGATAAATCATCACCCCCTGCGGAGCCACGAGGAAGAAGCCCATGACAACGACCAGGCCAAAATTCGCCCCCCAATGCTTGCCTACCATTTGCCGACTCAATTGCATCGCCGGCCAGGCGTTCAGACGTTTGTCCGCGATCAGCGGAATCGCAAACATCCAGGCGACCATGAAGTAGATCATAAAGGCCATCCCCAGGGTACTGGCGGCGGCACCGACCAGCAGGACTGGCCCAGATTTCATCGCAGCTCCGATGATGGAAAAAAACAACCCGGGCACCACAAACAACATTGGGATCAGCGACCAGAGCAACGCCGCGATGGTCAAATCGATCAACTGCGGACCAAAGCCGCTCAAAATCACATTTCTCTCCGGTTGCTCACCCCGAGCACGGGAGATAAAACATTTCCAATACCCGCCCATTAGGACGCCGTAAAGAAGCGCGTTGATGATCGCCCCGATGATCGGCACTGCCCCGAAAAGCAACCTCACGGCATAAATTAGCGAGGTGGCGGCCAGCAGCGCGAACAGGTGTTTCGAAAAGGTTTCAATCCCCCGCCCCACGCAGGCGCCCAAGGGTGATTCATAGTCCGAAGCTTCGAGCGCTTCGGGCGAAACAAAGTCCCCGCTTACGTCCGCTTCTACCTGGCTCGATTCGATCGTCGGGCGACAGAAATGACAGCTATAGACCTCACCGACGCGCGTCACGCTATCGAAGTGAAACTGCTCACCACAGCCCGCGCAGACGATTCCCCCCGGGCTCTTCTGAGAAGGATCTGAAACGGCAGGGGCAGCCGATTCGGTCACTTCTGGCTCTGCCGTAGGGATAGCTGGCGGAGCAGTTTTTTGAACGGACGCAGCCTGCACTTTCGAGTAAGGCTCCCACTTTTCCATCTCCTCATTCCAAACCAACGTGTCATGCTTGACCTGCCCGCTCCCGACCAGATCCCTGAAGACCTCCTCCGAGACAGGACCCTTCCGCTCACGATTGACCGCGTAGAACCAGTTCATGAAAGAATCTTTGAATGATTGTCCATTGACACGCCCCCTGTGTGCCAAAGCCCGACAGACGTGCCAAGGGAATTCAGCGCATTTGAGAAACCACAAATGGACACGAATTCCCACGAATGCTGGGGGGATTGTCCATGCTCTGCGGGGATTCGGCAGCTCACCCATCAATGAGCCAATTACTCCCTCACGAATCGCCCCATGTTACTGCCGTGATTCGTGCCTATTGGTGTTCATCGCGGTTCAACTGCCTCGCTCCGGCTTAGTCGTTCCTCAGTCCCCCCGGCATCTGCCGCCTTGCTTTCGCCCGCGTCCTCGGCCAGCGTCTTGCGTATGAAGAAGACTCCGAAAATCGGTATTATCGGCGGTAGTGGTCTGTATTCGATCGACGGTTTTTCCAAGCAAAAATGGGTAAAGGTGAAGACGCCGTTTGGGGCGGCTTCAGATGATTTTCTGACCGGAACAATTGCGGATCGCGAAGTTGTCTTCTTGCCGAGACACGGACGTGGACATCGGATTCTCCCCAACGAACTCAACCATCGCGCCAACATCTGGGCCATGAAGAAGCTTGGGGTTGCGTGGATCGTCAGCGTCAGCGCGGTCGGATCATTGCAGGCAAAATACAAACCCTGTGACATTGTTCTTGCGGACCAGTTCATCGATCGCACCAAAAAATCTCTCGAACACACGTTCTTCGGTAACGGCATCGCCGGCCACGTCGCATTCGCCGATCCAATCTGCGAAGAACTTCGACAGCTGGTCCTCAAGTCCTCCCGCAAATGCAAAGCCAAGGTTCACAACGGCGGCACCTACGTAAACATGGAAGGCCCCGCCTTCAGCACTCGCGCTGAATCCCTGACCAACCACAAAGCCGGCTACGATGTCATCGGCATGACCAATCTCGGCGAAGCCAAGTGTTCACGCGAAGCCGAGATCGCGTACGCGACGATGGCCATGATCACCGACTACGACTGCTGGAAGATGGATGAAGAACATGTGACCGTCGAGATGGTCATCGACAACCTCACCCGGAACGCTGAGACAGCAAAAAAGATCCTGCTGGACCTGGTGCCCAAGATCCCAACCGAACCCGGTTATCCCAGCCATTCCGCGCTCGCCAATGCGATCATGACCGAACGCAAATGCTGGCCGAAGAAACGCATCAGCGATCTGAAGCCCATTCTTAAGAATTACCTCTGATGGAACTAGAACAGCTGGCCACGGGCCTCGGAGCACTTGGTTGTCCCAAAGACAAGTGCGCAGAAATGGCCGCCCAGCTGGACAAGCGCGCAAAGCAGTTGATGACCGAACGCGGACAGAGCTACGAAGACTCCATGACCTACCTGATCAAACTCATGCAACAAGGGTGGGCCGCAAAAGAACGGGGTCTCTGACACCATGACTACCATTCCAAAAAACCTGTTCTTCCTGTTCAGCTTTCTGATCTCCATTCGCGCGTTTGGTGCCGAGGCCACCCCCGTGATTGTGAAAGAAGACGGCCGCGAACGTGTTCTCCTCCAATTCGCCCTCACGCCGGACAACATCGACCTCGAAGTTCCGAAGCTGTACCGCCAGCAGGCTGATGGCGGCGATCCCGGCTATCGCCTGAAAGAAGGCGGCCAGTTCGATGTCTACATCAAGCGGGAGTATTTCCCCGTCCAGATCCCTGAGTCCTGCTGCGACAGCCATCTCGTTCTCACCATGCCCTACACCAACCCGACCGCAGAAGGTGGTGTGACGAATGTTGCCGCACAGAAAGACGTCTTCGATCGCATTCGACAACTCAAGGTCACCGGCAAAGGAACAGTTCCAATCGCCATCGACCTCACCTACTACGTCGAAATCGAAGGCCGCGACCCACTGAAGGTCAAACTCCGAGAACGCCAGATCTACTTCCGCCACAAAGGCCACTATATCGGGCACGTGAAGGCCACAGCGCCCTGACGCCACCAACTGCCCGCAAGTTTTCAGTTCATTATCCCGTTGGGATTTTACACCACAGCTCAGGGTAGCACGTGGATAACCATGCACTCCAACACGGCCCATCCGCCGACGACGAGATATTCAACTCCATGCTCGTTCAACAAGCTCAGAAATTCGCTAAGTTCGTCCGGTAGCGGCCTGCCCCCCCCTATGAGTAGGCACGAAGCTGTGGAATTAGAGCAATCCTCTGGTGATCGGAAAGTTGACTGCAGTCTTCCCGATAATCTGCACCCTGATCCTTCAGCGTCGAACAACCACCCCGCTGATCCTCGGGTCACGCTTCAGTGTCCTCTTCAATGAGGCAACTCAAACTCCTCACGAACGATTCAAAAGCGTGAATCCTGTGACTGATCCCGATAAGCTTTCAGCAACCCATGGCTACCATCGCAGTCCTCGGCACATTTGACACCAAAGGCAACGAACATGCGTTCGTTGCGAATCTCATCACGGCTCGCGGCCACAAGCCGCTGCTCATCGACGTCGGAACCGGCGGCCGTCCCAAAATCAAACCCGATATTCCCAGCGCGAAGTTGGCCCGGGCGGGCGGATCATCGATGAAGGATATCAGGGATCAGAACGATCGTGGATCGGCCGTCGCTGTTATGGCCCAGGGGGCTCCGGAGATTCTCAAACGGTTGGCGGAGAAGCATCGAATTCAGGGCGTTGTCTCTCTCGGTGGTGGGAGTGGGACTTCCATTTGCACTGCCGCCATGCGGGCGCTTCCCATTGGGTTCCCAAAGGTCATGGTGTCCACCATGGCTTCCGGGGACGTTTCCCCCTATGTCGGTGTGAGCGATGTGGTGATGATTCCGAGCATCGTCGACATCGCCGGGCTCAACCGCATCTCACGCCTGATTCTAGCCAATGCTGCCGGTGCAATTTGCGGCATGGTGGAAACCGATCCGCCTAAGACGAACGATAAACCCATCATCGTTGCCAGCATGTTTGGCAACACCACGGACTGCGTGAACCGGGCCCGGATGATTCTCGAAAAGGCCGGTTACGAAGTGTTGATCTTTCACGCAACCGGCTCCGGTGGGCGAACAATGGAATCGCTCATTGCATCCGGCATGGTTGCCGGTGTTCTGGACATCACCACGACCGAGTGGGCCGACGAACTGTTGGGAGGCGTTCTCGGCGCGGGCCCGGAACGACTTGAAGCAGCTGCCCGGCACGGCGTCCCTGCAATCGTCGCACCTGGCTGCCTGGACATGGTGAATTTCGGCCCTCCCGAAACAATTCCCGAAAAACATCAGCACCGGAACTTCTACCAACACAATCGTGAAGTAACCCTGATGCGGACCTCAGCCGAGGAATGCGCTGAGCTGGGTCAGGTGATCGGCAAAAAACTCAGCCTCTCCACCGGGCCTGTCACATTCATGATCCCCAGAAATGCCGTGAGCATCATCAGTGCCCCCGACGCACGCTTCCATGATCCCATCGCCGACAAGGTGCTATTTCAGGCAATACGAGCCTACCTCCGCGACGACATTCCCGTGATTGAACTCTCTCACCAGATCAACGATCAGACATTTGCCGAAGCATGTGCGAACGAGCTGCTGGCAAACATCGCGAAGAAGAATAGTTGAACCACAAATAGACACCAATAAACACGAATGGCGTCGATCGCCTACGGTGTCAGATTGATCCTTGAGTTTTGGAGCTTCTTTGAAAATTAGAGTTTGGAAGCTTGAAATTTCGCCGGCCGCCCCTACCGCACGACGATCATCACCGCATCCACCAACCGGTCCATCAGCACCGACGGCAAGCAGCCTAGCAACACCACAGCGACCGCAATCAAACAAACGACCATCCGGGTCAACGGCCTCAACAGGGCCCGCGGAGTTGAAACCTCAGGCTCCACCACAAACACCTGTTTCAGCATCATCAGGTAGTAATAGAGGGACACCGCGCTCATCGCGACGCCGACCACGACCACCATCAGCACGAGTGAACTTCCGGCATCCGCCTTCAGGGCGGCGGCGAACACATAGAATTTTGCGAAGAAGCCAACCAACGGCGGAATACCCGCGAGCGAGAGAATGAAGATCAGAAAACACACCGCCAATGCCGGCGACTTTTGCAGCAATCCCCTGAGATCATTGATCTGCAGATCGTCCCCTTTGCCCTGAATCGCAGAGACCACCGCGAACGCTCCCACGGTCGTCAGCCCGTAGGTCGCAACATAGAAGATCATCGATTGGTAACCGGCCGCCGGCGGGGCCAGCACGCCGACCAACAGGTAACCGGAGTGGGCGATCGCAGAATAGGCCAACAGACGTCGGACACTTGTCTGAGCCAAGGCGGCGAAGTTTCCATACAGCATCGAAAAGACTGCGATGACGGCAATCAGGGGCGCATAGCCATCGTATCCTCCATCCGCTCCCCAAGCCCAACTGCCGAATCCGAGATAGAGCACTTTCGCCAGTGCGAAGATTCCCGCAACCTTCGAAGCGGATCCGATCAACATGGCGCTGCCAATTGGTGAGGCCTGATAAACGTCCGGCGCCCAGAAATGGAAAGGCGCAAGTGCCAGTTTGAATCCAAAGCCAATGAGGATCAGGCTCAATGCAATCTTCAGCAGCGAGTCCCCGCCGTTCTTAACCAACTCAGCTCCTATCAAGGGCAGTTCAAGCGAACCGGTGAGTCCATATACATAACTGATCCCGAACAGCATGAACGCGGCGGCCATGCCACCAAACAGGAAGTATTTCATACCGGCCTCCGTCGCCGCCCGATTCTTTCCGTCGTAGGCGGCCAGCACATACAGCGACAAACTGGAAAGTTCGAGACCGACGAAGAGCATCAGGAGATTCTCGGTGCTGACCATCAGCATCATTCCCACCGTCGCCAATAGAATCAGCGCATAATACTCGCCCACATTCCGTGTAAATCGCACATCGACCGACAACACCCCGGTCAACATCGTGAGGAGCAGAATCACCCCCTTCACGATCACGTTCAGCGGATCCGAGCTGAACATGGAGTTTGGAAGACCCGCATTCGGATCAATTCCCATCATGCAGCAGAACGCGAGCGCGCAGGCAACCGCGCTGATACCGGCGGCAACCTGCATCCGATAAACGCGAGCGCCCTCTCGCATCGGCCCAAGATCAACCGCCAAGATCGGAACGATCGCGAGCCCGACAATGAGTTCAGGCAACAGCATCTGGAACAACAGACCGTAATTCATTACCAGCCAGCCCCCCTTCTCAGTCCTTCAAACAGCTCTGTCTGAAAAGCCGGGTTGATCCAGTGTTCCAGCATGTATCCCGGAAACAAACCCACCCACAGGGTTGCGCCAATCAGCAGCATCGCTCCCACTTTTTCCGGTGCCGTAATTTGCGGCAATTCAAGCGGGATCTCATTGCCCAGTTCTGATTCGGTGAAAAAGACCGTCTGTATCGCTTTGAGGGTGTAGGCCACCCCAATCACGATTCCGACACCGCAGATCACGGCATAGAGAGGAAATGCCTGCCAGGCACCTAGAATCACCTGCAACTCCGCGACAAAACCGCTGAACCCCGGCATGCCCATCGAAGCCAGTCCCGCAATGGTGAACACGACCGCGGCGAAGGGCATCTCACGCCCGAGTCGCATCTTCGACAGTTCGCCCAGATCTCTGGTATTGGTGCGCCCGTAAACCATCCGGCCGACGACCGCGAACAGCAGCGCGGCAATCACGCCATGGCTGAACATCTGCAGCACCGCACCGCTCATTCCGACCGCGTTCAGACTCGCCAGCCCCAACATTACGAAGCCCATGTGGCTGACGCTTGAATACCCGATCACGAACTTAAAATCCTTCTGCGTCCACGCGACCATCGCGCCATAGACGATTCCAATGACGGCCAGCAAAGCGATTGTCTCCTGCCAATAAACCAAGCCCTCGGGGAACAGAACCATGGCCACCCGCAACGCACCATAGGCACCGAGTTTCATCACCACCCCCGCCAGCAGCATCGAGACCGCCGTCGGTGCCGCGACGTGTCCCGTTGGTGCCCAAGTATGGAACGGCCACATGCCCGCCAGAATTGCAAAGCCGACGAAGACCAACGGAAACGCCCAGACCTGGAAACCGGCGGAAAAATCATGTCGGGCGAGATCGGCCAGCATCATTGAGTGTCCCCCAGATACCGCATACGCCGCGATCAATCCGATCAGGACCATCGCGCTGCCAATGAACGAAAACAGCGCCAACTTCATCGCGCCATACTCCTTGCGCGTGGAACCCCAGATCGCGACCAGGAAGTACTTCGGCACAATGGCGATCTCATAGAAGACGAAGAGCAAAAACAGATCCGCGCTGAGGAAGACTCCGTAGACGCCACCGATCAGCGCGAGATAGAAGGCGAAGTATTCGCGCACGCGATACTCGATATTCCACGAGAAGAGAACTCCTGCCACCGCCACGAGTCCGGTCAGGATGACGAGCGTTGCACTGATGCCATCCACTGCCAGCGCATAGCGAATGCTCAGTTCCGGAAGAACACTGTGCCCCTCAAGCTTCTGAATCGTGATCCATTCGACATCCACCAGCGTCTTCACCACCGGCCCACCACCGAAATCGATCGCTCCAAAGAACCCACACCACAGACCACAGGCAGTCACCCCCAGGGCAATCCATCGGGCCAATCCTGCGTGGCGTTCAGGAACCAGCAGCACGGCCAGCATACCGATAAACGAGATGTAAATCGTCCAGGTCATTTTCCGCCCAGCCCTTCGATCAGATTCAGCACGGTGAGATTGATCACGTTGATCACAAACCCCGGAAAGACACCCAGCGCGAACATCAGCACCACCGGCAGGATCATCGTCTGGCGTTCACCAGTGGAGAGATCTGGCATGGCCGCATAGTCCGGGTTTAGCGGTCCGCTGAATACCTTCTGCAAAAACGTAAGAATGAACACTGCCGTGATCAGCAGCCCTGGAAGTGCCAGGACCGCAGCCCATTGAGCCAGCGGGAAAACACCTTTAAAGATCAGGAACTCGCCCACGAATCCGTTCAATCCCGGCAATCCCAGCGAGGCAAACAAGGACACTCCCATGAGCGCGCAAAACAGCGGAGCCACCTTCCGCAGACCGCCGAAGTCACCGATGCCTCGTTTTCCGCCACTGCGTTGTTCGAGGAAAAAGATGAACCCAAAAATCGCCGCCGCAGTCAGGCCGTGATTGAATGACTGCAAGATCACCCCGTTCATAATCGCTGCCCGATCAAAGGCCCCACTCTCCGAAACGGTCGTCACCACAAATATGCCCAGCAGGCAGTAGCCGAGATGATTCACGGACGAATACGCGAACATCCGTTTGATGTCGGTCTGCACGAACGCAGTAGCCGCAGCCAAAACGATGGTCGCAATCGCGAGCAGAATCAGGGGCGTCAACATCATCTCAATCGCCTGGGGGAAGATCGGCAGAAACAAGCGGAGCAAGCCATAGATACCCAGCTTGGACATCGCCCCGGTCAGCAACATCGTCACCGGTGTTGGCGCTTCGGCGTAAGTCGCCGGTAACCAGGTATGAAACGGGAACATCGGCACCTTCACCGCAAAGCCCAACAGCACAGTCACGGCCACAAACAGATAAACCTGCGTTCCGGTGAAGCCCGACCAGACAAGTTTTTCGGTGATGGCCTGCTGAATCGCCCCACTCTTTCCAAGCTTCGCCAATTCGATGAAATCAAACGTCCCGGTCGCCGCATACAACCCAAGGAAACCGACGAGCAACGCGATGCTCCCGACCATCGTGTAAACGAAGAATTGCGTGGCGGCAATTTTCCGCCCCACCCCTCCGAAAAGACGAACCAAGAAGAACGCCGGGATCAGACTGAGTTCCCAGAAGAGAAACCAATGAAAAAAGTTTAACGCGGTGAACACTCCGAACAATCCCGCCTGCAACCAAAGCATCAGCCCGTAATACAGTCCGCAGCGTTCATCACCACAGCGGGACACGAGAACCGCCATCGGAACCACCACCGCCCCCAGCATTACCATCACCAGACTGATTCCATCGATACCAACGAAATATTCAACGCCGAGAGCCGGAATCCAGGGAAGCCGTTCCGCCAGCTGAATCGCCCCCTCAGCTGAATCAAATTTCTGCCAGATGACCACGGCCATGAGGAGCACGATGGCCGTGAAAAAGAACGCCACCTTCCTTGCTGCCGCCTCGCCAAATTTCCCCAACGCCATCAACAGCAATCCGCCCACCAAGGGCGTCGCGGTCAAAACGGTGATATGGGAAAACTCGTACATTATTTACTGGCAACGAACAGAGTGAGAAGGAACAGAAACAACGCCACGCCAAACACCCGCAGATACTCCTGTATCCGACCGTTCTGGAGCGACGCCAAGAATCCACCAGACTGGCGAACCTGTTTGCACCCTTCATCGAATCCGGGATTGATCAGGTAATCGTCACAGAACCGACTCAGCCAGGAAATTCCCAACGCGACCAAGGACACGCAGGTCACGCCCAGCGAAATCACCCGCCGATCCAGCTTCTCCGAAAAATCACCAACCGCGCGGTGCCATTTCAGAAATGTCCGCCCGTAAAGTTCATCGATGTAAAACTTGTCGCGCAAGGTAGCAAACTGCTTCGGAAACCAATCTTCCAGCTCATCCTGGTGCTCCGCCTTCTCATGAGGCAGGACCGCATAGATCGCCAATCCAACCAGCACACCGAGGCCGACCACGATCAGGGAAACCATCAACAGGCCGCTCACACCCCACGTCCAATGCCCATGAACTTCTTTCTGGTCGAGGAATGCCTGAAACGCGGGACTCAGTGGCGTTCCCACAAAACCGAGAACCAAGGTCGCGAGCGCGAGAATCACCAATGGCAGATACATCGCGGCGGGACTTTCATGAGGACAATGTTTCGGATCGCCCCGATAGACATCCCCAAAGAACACATAGTACATCTGACGGGTCATGTAAAAAGCGGTCAAAAACGCGCCTAATAACCCGAGCAGAAAGGGAATCTTGGACCCGTCCCACTCCCAAGCGGAATGCAGGATTGCGTCCTTGCTCCAGAATCCGCCGATTGGAAGCACGCCAGACAACGCAATCATCCCGACCGCGTAAGTTCCGAAGGTGAGCCACATATATCCCTTCAGCGCCCCCATCTTCCGCATGTCCTGCTCGTGATGGCATCCGTAGATAACTGAGCCAGAACCAAGAAACAGCAGGGCTTTGAAAAATGCATGGACGATCAAATGGAACATCGCGACGGACACGCCGCCCACACCCAGTCCCATGAACATGTATCCCAATTGCGAAACCGTGGAGTAAGCCAGCACCCGCTTGATGTCGAACTGACCGATGGCGATGAACGCCGCAAACACGGCGGTGATTGCTCCCACCCAGGTCATCACCTGCAATCCGGTGGCAATCGCCACTCCCGGCGGAGCGGCGGAGATCAGCGGGTAGATCCGGGCCATCAGGAATACCCCGGCGGCCACCATCGTCGCGGCATGGATCAAGGCACTCACGGGCGTCGGTCCTTCCATCGCATCTGGCAACCACACGTGCAGCGGCAATTGACCCGATTTGCCGATGGCACCACAGAAGATGAGCAGCGAGATCGCGGTCGACACCGTCATCCCGACAAGGGTTGTCTGTCCGACCATTTTCGCGACCGCAGATTGTTCCAGACAGCCGGTTCCCGTTTCGTCGAAGAAGAGCAAGGTGCCCGTCTCGGAGTAGAGCCACAGCATCCCGATCAGGAATCCCAGATCGCCGATCCGAGTCGTGATGAAAGCCTTCTTCGCCGCCGCCGCCGCGCTGGGCTTCTGATACCAGAAGCCAATCAACAGATAGGATGCAACTCCCACAAGTTCCCAACACATGAACAGGAGCAACAGATTGTTGGAAATCACCAGACCCAACATCGCCGCCGCGAACAGCGCGAGGTAGCAGAAGAACATCTGGTAGTTCTCATCCTCCTTCATGTAGGCGGTGCTGAACCAGAAGATCAACGCGCTGACGAAGGTGATCATCACCACCATGATGGTGGAGAGCGGATCCATGACCCACCCGAGTTGAACGGATTCGGTCCCCATCTCGAACCAGGTGAAGTTGAAGAAGTGCGGCTCATCCACTGATTTGGCGACATTGATCACCGCCAGGAATGAGATCAGGAACGAGACCACCATCGAACCGATCGCCAAGTTCGACGCCGTTTCCTTTCGCCGAAACGGACAGATCGCGATCACCAAGGCAGCCAATAACGGCAACAATGGAATCATCGGGAAGGCCCAGGCGTATGCGGATTCGGTCGGCATCTTATCCCTTCAACTCGTCGAACTCATCCACATGGGTCGATTTGAAATGCCGGTAGATCGCAATGATCAAACCGAGGCCGACCGCCGCCTCGGCAGCGGCAATACCGATTGAAAAGACCACAAACATCAAGCCTTCCAACGCTTCCGGATTGGGACCAAAACGCCAGAACGCGATGAAGTTTAGGTTCGCTGCATTCAACATCAGTTCGATGCCGATCAAAACAACGATGGCATTCCGTCGCGACAGCGCCCCGGCCAAGCCGATCGCAAACAGCAACGCGCCAAGAATCAGATATTGGCCAAGAGGTCCAATCATGGTTTGCGCCTTTCCCCCTGCCCTTGCGCAATCACAACCGCTCCGATCAAGGCTGCGGTGAGAAGCAGTGCAATCGCTTCCAGCGGCAACACGTAGGTGCTCATCAACGATTTGCCGATGCTCTTCACGCTGGCGTCCGCAACCGGCAGCGCTTCGGCAGACCCCAAGGGGCTGCCCAGGACTGCCATCGTAATAATCAAGAAAACCATCACCGCAACACCGATGCCAAGATACCAATCATGACTCTCAGCGTTCTGGGGAGCGTCT
The DNA here is from genome assembly GCA_047608975.1 of Limisphaerales bacterium. Taxonomy (GTDB): domain Bacteria; phylum Verrucomicrobiota; class Verrucomicrobiia; order Limisphaerales; family JAYPXF01. The sequence continues at coordinate 12,977 of JBLFYM010000009.1, forward strand.
TCCGCATTTCGCGTAAGCAACATTGCGAAGACCACTAAAATCGCTACCGCCCCCACATAGACAAACAGCTGCACGAGACCGACGAACTGCGCGTTCAAATGCAGATAAAGACCGGCCATCCCCGCGAAACAAACGACCAGCGAGAGCGCACAGTGAACGAGGCGTTTCAGATTCATCGCCCCCAACGCACCTGCGACGGTCAACACAGCCAGAATTAGAAATACAGCAGACATCTATTCGGCGTATCGATAGACACGTTTTTGGGTGAGCCCCTTCCCGGCGATCCCTTCACCCAGGACGATCCACACCCACAGCAGCGCAGTGCCAAAGATCATCCACTCAAGCCACCAATTCGCCACGTAATGACACAACCCGGCGACCAACAAATTGAGCAGACACATGGGCAGCATGAATTTCCAGGCAAAGTTCATCAGCTGGTCAATCCGCATACGCGGCATCGTACCGCGAATCCAGATGATCAGAAAGATGCAGAGCAGCAGCTTACCCATAAACCACATCCATGAGGGCAAAAACGAATATTCACCGAACGGGCCGTTCCAGCCACCAAGGAACAGAGTGATCCAGACGGAGAGAGCAGCAAAAAGTCCGAGATACTCCGCCATAAAGAAGATCGCGAATTTGAAGCCTGAGTATTCCGTAAAATAACCGGCGACCAGTTCCGACTCCCCCTCGGGCAGATCGAAGGGAGAACGGTTCGCCTCCGCCAAAGCCGCAATGAAAAACAAAACCGTTCCCAAGGCCCCCCAAGGAGTGAACACGTGCCAATTCCAAAGGGCTCCTGATTGCGCCGTCGCAATATCCACCAACGAAAGCGACCCCACCGCCATCACCACGACCAGCGAGGAAAGGATGAACGGCATCTCATAACTGATCATTTGCGCAATCGCGCGCATGGCGCCAATCAGCGAATACTTGTTCCGGCTCGACCAACCCGCCATAAAAATCGAGAGCTCTGAAGAAGCTCCGATCGCGAAGAAAAACAGCAATCCGTTTTCCATGTTAACCGGAACGAGCTCTCGACCGAACGGAAGCACTGTGAAAGTCAAAAGGATCGGTATGAACAAGGTGACCGGAGCGAGGAAATGCAGAAGTTTGTCCGCTGATCGCGGAACGATGTCCTCTTTCGTCAGGGACTTGATCCCATCCACTATGAACTGACCGAAGCCGCAAGGACCCACACGATTTGGTCCATACCGATTCTGAATCCGCGCCAGCCCCTTCCGTTCAAAAACGGTGGTCAGCGCGAACAATAGCGGAAAAACCATCAAAATAGGCGCAATTGTCAGTAACGCAGACAAGAACGGAAGCCATGACTCAGGAAAGACCTGCTCCAGTCCGCCCATCACGAACTGTTTGATTACTACTGGAAAATTCTCAACCGTCATTTTCCAGTTTCGCTACCTGCCGCCTTCTCGGCCGCCGCTTCTGCTTTGGCCTTCGCCTTCGCTTCCGCTGCAACCTTTTCCTTGGCCCGCTTCTCATCCACCTCGCCCGCTTCGGTCGGGTGAATCCGATTGTAATGATCGTTGGATTTCGCGAGCTGATGCTTGTCCACCAGCAATTCTCCGAATCGGTCGGTGGTGGACAGTTCAAACTCCGTGTCCATCTTGATTGCTTCGAAGGGACAGACCTCCACGCAAATCTGGCAGCTCATGCAGACCGAGAGATCGATATCGAACATCTTCGGTTGGAACTGCGCCTTTCCGACATGATCCGGCTTCTTGTCCGAACTCTTCTCAATGAAAATGCACTGGGGCGGACACTCCTTCTCGCAGATCTGGCAGGCCACGCAGCGCAGTCCGTCCATCGGATCGTCCCCATCGTAAACCAGAAACGGAAACTGCCGCGCGTTCTCCTTGGCCGGAATCCGTTCCTCGGGATACTGAACGGTCGTCAACCGCTTCTCATCCCAGTAACTCCCAAAGAAATTACGCGCGGTTTCGCGCATTCCTTTGAGTATTCCAGAGCCCAGCATCGGCGTAGATTCTCAGGGCAATTCCCCTTCGTGACAAATGGATTTTGCGGAAGTTATCCCGATCGGGTTGGAGCCATGGGTCGAATCATCTCCAAGAGTCCCCGGGCTCACCCACGCGAAGCTCTCGATTCAGCCGGAAGCCCCAGGCAGCAGTGAGCGTGAGCATCGTGATGCACCCAGATTGTCACTCCAACCAGAGAGTGGCATAGGCAAGACTCGTTTAACGATCTCAACAGATCAGGACTGCCCCGCTTCATTGAGGTGCTCCTCGCACGCGGAGTTCAGCTCGGGTTCGCCTATTCTCCTTGAGTCAACGGACCCATATCGGACAAGAAAGGGGAATCCTTCGATATCCGTCCCCGCCGGATTGATGGAAGGGATGGTGTGGATAGATTTTGAATCAACCTAGTCTGGATGGGATACAGCCGGTTTGGAACCTCTCCGACACAATTGGAGTCCGCTGCTCGTCGAGCTATACTGCGCGGCATCCTATTTTTCGCCTCGATGACGATCGTAGTGGGTCGATGGGCACAGGTGATCGGAAGAATAACATCGAAACCCAGGATTAAAATCCGGGGCTGTTACGGGTGATGCTTTCAGCATCCGCCCACGGCTGAGCGCGCCCGGACTACTTCTTCGCCTCAGCCTCGGCAGGCTTGAGCCAATCGGGGAGTTTGATGTCCTTGCTTTTGACGGGTGCTTCATCACCGCGCCACGAGAAACCGGATTTCTCGAATTGTCCCCGATTCTTAAGCAGGTAATTCAACAGGCGTTTTGCCAATTGCCGGTGACTCGACTTGTCGCGCACGGAAAAGGGCTGAACTGCGGCCGCGCCCTTGTGATCGATTTTCAGGAAGTCCAAATGATCGTCCTGCAGCTGATAGTTCACACGGTAAACGATCGCGGCGTCCAAGGCGCCCACCCGCATTTGGTTGACCAGAAAATCAGCCGTCGGCACTTCCACCACCACGTTGCTGTGAATCGCCGCATACAACGCGGACGACTGCAACATCCCCTTGGTCATGAACCCCAGCGTGGATTGCTCCGCATTGCACAAACCGACCCGTAATCCCGGACGGGCCAGATCGGCCAAGGTCTTTATCTTGCCGGGGTTGTCCTTCTGAACGACGATTCCGATCTCGGTCTCGGTCAACATCACTGACTCTGAAAAGTGCTCAGCAACTGGCGGCACGAAGCAGATATCGCAGGCGTAATAGGCGTCGGGAAACTTCTTCTCATCCTGCATCGCTTCCATGGAGGCGCAGAGGATTCCACAGCCGTTGAAGACGGTGTTGATGTCCGCCCCTTCCCGATCAGCGAACTCTTTGAGCAACTGCTCGATCGCCGGCCGGTTCACCCCGCCGCTATACAGCAACATCTCGGGCTTCACCGACCAGGTGTCACCCTGAACGTATTCAAACCCAAACTTCTTAAATGACTCCCCTCCCCGCTCCGGCGCGGCGAGGTAGCGGGCAAAACGGAGGGCGGCCGTTGGATTGGCTGAAGCGGTCAGGATCGTCGCGCTCACGGCATCCAACTCTTTGTCGAACTCAGGAATCCTGATCGCTTCGGTTTCCTTGAATTGCGGAACGGTGGAGTTCCAAAGCACAGCCGCATCCACGGCCCCCAGCGTCAGGTCGGCGGCGAGCTCGGTCACCGTGGGTTTCATCGTCACCACCTTGGCTTCGAGTTCCTTCCAGCGATCACCAACGGCCCGACGGGTGGCTTTGCCGATACTGGCGGCTTCCGGATTGGCGACTGCGACCCGCAGATCCGCACGGAATAGATCTTCAATGGATTTGACGCCTTTGGGATTCCCCTTCGCAACTGCGATCACGGGATATTGATTGGCCAAGGTCAGCACTTCCACCACCGCGCCATGCTCAATCGCAGCTTCCACCGCGCCGTCATCGGCGGCGATAAAGACATCGCCCTGTTTGGCAACCCGCACCTGTGAAAGCAGGGTTCCGGTCCCGCCGTATTGCAACTGGACCTCGATCCCGAATTCTTCACGGTATCGTTCGGCGGCGGCCGAGACGGGTTTCTTTATCCCCGCGGCGCAAAACACCAAGAGAGATTGACCGGGACCGGCGGCATTACCGGGGCCGGAGTCTTGTGATGAGCGAAGCGCCAACAGCAAAATCACGATGGCACCGACGAGGGCGATAAAATAACGCATGAGATCAATTAGGTTTTAAAGTCGCCCACCGCGGGCAAAGGAAATTCCAAGAAAGCCAAAAACAACAACCATTCCCACCAGCCAGATTTTGCCCGCTGGGTTTTCTTTTACAGTTTCGGTGCCAGCCCGTCCCGTGGTCTCAGGCGCGGTCGCTTCAATCTTCACCAGTTCCGGAGCAGCAAAGATCTCCGACTCAGGCTTATCACTCGCTGCCACGGGGCCCGGTTTCGGTTCCGCTACAAAGTTCGTGGCACCGGCCTCGGCCGGCTCTTCCTGAAGTAATGCGGCTTCCGCGACCATGGCGGATTTCATGAGTCCGGCATCCCAGTCGCAGTCGATCATCAGATCCCAGCCGGGGTTCTGCTGCTTGACCTGACAGGAACAGGCACCTAGCAGATACATGCAAACCTCATCAATCCCTTCGCTGTCCAAATCCGCGGCCGTCCAGGCACCCAGGGTGCGCCCCCGACCGAACACCGGAGCGGCGAACGGGGTATCAGGCAACCACACGTCCGCTTTGCGCGCTCCGGCCAACATGTCGATAAAGGCGGCTTCCTTCGGATCGCTGCGAAGCACGCGGATCAGGCTGAATTCCACCTTCAACTCAGGGCCGGGACCCAGCTGACTCTCCGGGTCGAAGGGATCTTGAGGTGGGATTTCGGCGACCGATTTCAGATAGGTCAGCCGATCATTCAGGCTTTTGGCCAGCGCGTCATCGGCCTTCTTGTTTCCTGAATCCACCATCACCCACACGGCGGATGCGCCCGCGAGGATGCGCCTGGCCAGTTCCTGACGGGCGGGTGAATCGAGGAGTATGGTCAGATCCTTGGGCGGCGCGTCACCGGACCAAAGTTCCAAGGGGTTGTGCCCCGGCAGAAAGAGTTTGTTCTGCCGTTCCTTTTCGTCCTCCGGCACGACCCGCAGATTCAGCGAGCGTTCGTCCAGCAGGTTCAGGAAGTTCGTTCCCGCCGCCGAGGAGAGCCACGCTTTGGGAACCGTGAGCGCATACGGATCCGGATGCCAACGATCCAAGGCATAGCGAAATACGGGAATCGTACAGGCGGACACTTTCGTGACTGCGGCGAGGAACAGGATTGTGAAAATACGCTTCATACGACTTGCCCTTCGGTTGCCAATTTCGGCACTCAATTTCCGAATCGCGTTACCTTGCCATCCTTGGTCGCAACGAAAAGAGATTTGTTGGCCACGGCCATGCCATCCCAGACTGGCAAGGCCTTCAACGGCAGTTCGACCTTTTGACGACCGTTGCTGACGGAGACTGCCCACAGCTTGCCGCCCTGTGCGCCCTGCAGGGCCTGATCCTGCTCACGCAGCAAGCTGTTGATGGATTCGTCCTTCTCCATGATGCGTTCAAAGGCGTATTCCTCGTCCATCACGTCCGGCGGTCCGGCCACGATCAGAGTATCACCAGCCATCGCCATCGCCTGGGCAAACATCGGAACCGTTCGTGCCCAATCATGGGCAACATGACTGCCACTCGCTTTGCTCGCCCCGCCTTTGCGAAACCAGAGCGCGCTGCCGACCTTCCCCTTGCCAAAATCCACCCCGGTAATTTTTCCGTGGTTCCCCTTCCCGCTCCGATCCTGAGCGTTCTTTTCAAACGAACTCGCCACCGCCGCTTCCGAATCCAACGAACGTGACTTCTCCGGGTCCCGATGAATGGCTGCGATCTCGACCGCGGACAACGCGCGATGAAAGACCCGCAATTCATCGATCAAACCGGTGAATGTGAAGTTTGCTTTGTAATTCCCGACCGAACTGCCGCTGTCAATGCCGACGTCCATTCCCTGCTTGGGTTTTGAAGAGATCAGGCCGGTGGCCTTCCCTTCGGCCACAAGTTCACCGTTCAGGTAGAGGCGCATTGATTTGTCTTCCCCCAGCACTCCGGCCACATGGCTCCAGCCGCTCTCCAGCGCCGAGTCGGATTTGATGACGACCAGTTCTGAGTCTGCCCGGACGAGGAAGCTCGGTCGATTGCGGGTAAGGGTGAGTGCGAATCCGTTCAGCGGTCCGCCATGGGCAACCACCACGCCGGCTCCTTTGTCCGGGAACACCCACGTTTCCACGGTGATCGCTTTACCCGTCGGGTCGGAACCACTGGCAGCGAACAACGCGCCACCCACTGCCGGGCCACGTCGATTGCCCGGAGCCGGTGCTTTGGGGATTTCACGCGGAGCAGAGAACAGTTTGTGCTCAATGGTTGTGGTCCATTTCAGATATTGGGCTTCCCGTCCAAAACCGTAAACGTTGGTGTCATTGAAAACCATCATGCGACCGGCCGGAGCGTATTTGCCGGCCTGGTAGTAGCCGTTGTGTCCACCTGCAAAATTCTTTCCATAGACCCAATACGCACGGTGGAAATAGGTATCGTCCAGATAACCCATCGGCGCGAACAGATGGGCACCCTCGCCCTGCTGCGCCGCACCTTGGGCCGCTGCGTTTCCAGAGATGGGACCCAACTCAAGACGCTCGCCATCTTCGTCAATCTTCTGCGAGCGCAGGTAAGTGTATTTGCCATCACTGCACAGCACGTCCGGCAATCCAACCTGCATCTGGAGGGTCTCCAGACGGTTCTGGATGTCTTCACCCGTTTCTGGATCCAGATTGTCCCAGGTCTTCTCCATCAGCTTTTTGCCGGTGCGAACGTCCAACTTGATCAGTCGGAGACCGGTATCCAAAAACGTCGAGCGCCCCGCAACAAACATTGCCGTCCCATCTTGAACCAGCACTGAGCCATGGACCGGCCAGACTGATTCAAGTTGCTCGAACGCCATCACCCTACGATCACGCGGTGCGGCTCGGTAACGCCAGATCAGCTCACCGTCTTCAGCGCGCAGGCAATAGACCCAGCCATCCACACAACCGAACACAACCCGCCCCTGCTCGTAGGTCGGGGGGGAATCAATACGTCCACCCGCGGTGAATTTCCATTGCGCCTTGCCGCTCTTGGCGTTCAGGGCGTGAAGGGTGTGTTGATCAATCTGTGCCACAAACACGTTGCCGCCGGCAATGGTCAGTGCGCTGAGCCGTCCACCCAGAGTGATCTGCCAATCCTTTTTCAATTCCTCGGGAAGCTTACTCGGACTGTAACCGCTCCGTTTGGAATCGTGACGGAAGGTCGGCCAATCCTCCGGACCCGCCGGGGTTTCCTTAACCGATTTTGAAAACGCCGGTCCTTTTTCCAATCGGCTCGCTTCATCAATCTTGGCCGGCAATACCGGAGCAGCGGAAGCGGGAGCCAAGGCGTTGAACCCGTAGAGCTTGGCTTCGGGGTAGCAGGCACAGTTGTGCGGTGGCGCATAGGTCAGTCCGTTGGCCGGCATGACGCCGTAGAGACAGCCGCCCCGAACCCAGTGATTGATGTTCCAATCTTCCTTCTTGTGATCGACGAATTCGATCCCTGTGCGTGAGGGCATCAGAAAGTTTTCCGTCGCCTTCGCAAGGTAACAGCGATGGTGAAACCAATAGGTGCTCACGTTCGGGGCAAACTGCTGCTTTATCTCGCCGGTCCGCGGATCGCGTCCCGTGTATTCACCCGTGTGCCGACCACTGGTGGTCGGCGCGGACCAGACCAATCCGGCGACGACCAAAAGATCCTGCGGCGATTGATACCCGGAAGGGTCATGCGTCGATTCCCAAAGCTCCTTACCCGTGCTCAAATCAAAGCTCTTCATTTTTCCGTCGCCTCCGGCAAAGAGAACAACGTCCTTATAGATCACCACGCGAGGTGCGAAGTTGAACGGAATCAGGCTGCGCCGACTGGTGCTGCCGCTCTTCCAAAGTTCCTTGCCCGTGTTGCGATCGTTGCAGATCAGTCGATCGCCGTCGTGATGGATGACCACCTCATCATTTGCAACCAGGGAGAGGGGCGAGATCTTGTCCGACAGATTCCACCGTTCTTTGCCGGTCTTGGTATCGAAGACCCGGATCTCTCGCGGCTTCGCGTTCCAGACAAATTCGGTCGCCACGCGTTTCTGATCACCCACATTGTGTGCCGGTGCGTAATCCTTGAGTTCCCAGCCACTCTGGCGGGTGAGAACAATCAGGCTCTCCCCCGAATGCACAATCTCCTCCGCGCGCTTACTTTCCTTGAAGGTTTGCAGGGTCTCGCCCGTCGCGGCGTCCAGCTCGAGCACTTCGCCCTCAATATCCAAGGTCACATAAATGACACCTTCGCCGGCGACCAGGCGTCGCGCCAACTGGGTGGGTCCACTCTTCAAGGGCCAGAGTTGGTGATGCCATTTGCTGATGTCGCGTTTCCAAAGAATCGTTCCGTTGAACGCGTCGCGCGCAATCAGTTTCCACCGCGAGGGGAGCTGAATCGAAACGCGGGAACCTTCATCCATGATGTAAAACAACCGGCCGCCTCCGGATACCAATGCGCTCATCGATGCCATGCGATCGTGATGTCGCGACCAACGTGGACTGCCCACCCACTGCATCTGCCGGGGCGGTCCCACCACCGTATCCTGTGCGACCGCGTTTCCGCTTGGTCCATGAAAATAATGTGTCCAATCATCGATCTCCTCCGGCCTGGCCTTCACAATCTTTTGCCACTTGCCGTTCTTTCCTTTGACCATCGCCACACCCTCGGGAGCCAAAACCCGCTTCATTTCCTCGACGGAGACGCCAAAGCTTTCCTCGGCGACGATCAGGTTCACGAAATTATCTATGTAAGGAAGTTCCGCGTTGTCAACTCGATCAACAGATATGGGACCATACTTCCCCTGCCCATGCAGTTCCTTCCGCGCCCGCGCGATCCGCTCGGGCGAGACGTCGAGCCCATGGACAAGATAGCTGTCGCTCAGTCGGTACCCAGCCAGTTTACCGGCTTGGGCATTGCCCAAATGGACAACAAACCCGCCTTTGACACCAGATTGGCTGACCACCGAACGATTCGCCAAAGCAACGGATTGCACCAAGAACGCACTCAGCGTGCACCAAAGGATTTTTGAAAAACTTTTTAGCATGGGGTATCGAAATCGGGCGGAAGTAGAACAAGTCCATTCACACCACACAACAACGAAGCAATCCGCATTCGTCCGGCCAATTGAACTTGCCTGAATACTTCAAGATTCCGATCCTCGGCTGCAACGCCATGACCGAACCTTCCACCCCTCCCCTCAAAGAGAAGAAAAAGGCCAAGCCGTCCATTCCGGCAATCACCATACTGCTCTTGATTTTGCTTGGAGTCCTGATCTTTCGTCCTGCGATTGCGGCCGAGGCTGCCCTGCGCGGTTTGCTGGAGGCGGACGCCCCAGATCCGCAACTGGTGGAGGAAGCCATCCACCGCTCCAAGAATCCCGCGCGGGTCCTCACCCGCCTCTGGTCCACGGGGAAAATCCCGCATCGATGGGAGGTTATCAGCTACATCAACCGCAATTTGCTGGAGCAGCCTGACCTGCTGACGAATGCCGACAAGATCATCGAAGAAGCGCCGATCGATCGGGATATCACCGTCCGTTTCATGGGGCTGAACCTGATGCGCCTGCTCAAACATCCAGGCTGGCTCGAGTATTCAAGATATCAACTGGAGGACCCTGATTCGGAGATCCGCAGCTTTGCGCTGAAAATGTTCGAACGAGGCAAGGCAACCAATGCACTGCCGGACATCGTGAAACATTTTGACGACACCGATCCCGCTGTGGCTCAACAGGCGCGCAATCTGTTTGAGGTCTTCACCGGAGTCGGCCCGGTTCCGGAGAACGCTCATGCAGGGTATCCAACCGATCCTGCTCGCTCTTGGTGGGAGACCAATCACCTTCGTTTCCCCATCCTTCCAACGCTCCAACCCAGACGCCTGACTGCCGCACTCGATCTCGGCGAAGTGCCGCTCCTCGACGCCAAGGGGACGCCGGTCAAAATCTCTGACTACGCCGGCAAACCTTTAATCCTCGCGCTGTTCTCAAGCTGGTCCTTCAAATCCAAACAGGCATTGCGCGCATTGAATGAGGTCGAAGAGAATTTCGAAAACAAGGTCTCGATCCGGGCGGTCTCGATCGACGCTGTGCCGGGCGTCAAACATGATCATTCAGCCAAGCCGGATGCAGCGCCTCCGTCCCTGCTCAATCCGGACGAGTTCACGCAGCTACAGGAAAAGATCGCGTACGTGCTGAAGCAAAACCGCGTAAGCTACGGAGTTCTGTTTGACTACGATGGCTCACTTACCTGGAAAGTTGAAGGGAGCGAACTCCCGACCTTTCTCATTATCGGCCAAGACTCTAAGCTCATCCGCCGATTTTCGGGCGAACGATCCACAGCCACGTTCACGAATATCATTCACTCAGTACTGACAGACTGAACGAATGAAGGGTTAGCCAGCGCAGCGGATACACATGACCGCATCGGGCTGAACTTCCAACCGATCTTCGGCGATGGGTTTCCGGCACTTGCCGCAGATTCCGAATTTGCCATTCTCGATATTCTTGAGCGCCCGCTCAACCCGCAGCAATCGCGCCTCCTGCCGGCGTTTCAACTCCAGGGCCATCTGCTGATTCTGCATCGCGTCCATGCGCGACAGTCGTCCGATGGCGGTATCCAATTCCACCACCGCAGTCTCCTGAGTGTTTGAATTCAGGCCATCCCGAATTTCCTTCGTCAACTCCGTCAGCAATTTTCGAAAATGTTCCAATCGCTCGGAGGTCACTTACGATTCCCCTTCTTGCGTGGCGGTTCCGCGGCGTGCGACTCCCTGCCCGCCTTCCAGATATCTACGGTGGCCGTGTTCTTCCTTTTGGGGCCAGGCGTCGAACGGCCTCGGTCAACATAACTCTGAAGCAATTGAGACAACTTTGCGACCACCTGCGGATGTCGGGCTTGGACGTTCTTCGTTTCACCAATGTCCGCATCCAGATCAAACAACTGAAGCACCGGCATTTCGCTGAAATCGCTACGTCCGGGACGCGGAGAGCTCCAACCTCCCGAACCCGGGCACAGCGCCAACTTCCACTTGCCCTGGCGAATCGAAAACGTGCCGTTGATCGAATGATGCACCGTTGCCTCCCGCAATGGGTTCTTATCCCGCCCCAACAATGCCGGGAGAAAACTCACACTGTCTTCGGCCGCATTCTTCGGAACCCGTTGCTCAATGATGGCAGCAGCGGTCGCGAAGAGGTCGCTCTGACAAATCGTCTGCGAACTGATCGTGCCCGCCTTCACCTTCCCGGGCCAACGGGCGATGAATGGAACGCGATGTCCACCCTCGAAGATATCCGCCTTGTGCCCGCGATAGACATCACTGGGAAAATGTCCTTTCGCGGCGAGCTCTGCGAACTTGGCCTGCGGTGAACACCCATTGTCCGTCGTAAAGATCAGCAGCGTGTTGTCGGCCAGTCCAGTCCGATCCAAGGCCTTCATCACCTGGCCAACAGTCCAGTCAACCTGCATCGTGAAGTCGCCGTATTTGTTCAGCCCGCTCTTGCCCAGAAATTCCTTGGTCGGACTGATCGGTGTATGTGGGGCGTTCAACGGGAAGTAGACAAAGAACGGTTTCCCGGCTTTGGATCGCGCCGCGTTGTCACCGATGAACTTCACGGCTTCCTCCGTGATTCGTGGAAGCACATCCACATCTTCGAAATCCACATCAGCCGGGCCCTTACGAGGAAAACCCTTGGTGACAATCTTCGTCACCAGCGGCTTGTCGTTCCTAATGAACACATAGGGCGGCATGTCGAGTGACGCACTGATTCCGAAGAAATAGTCAAAACCCACCGTGGTCGGTCCCTGCTTCACGGGCTTCAGGTAGTCGACCTCGTAAGCATCGGCGAAATCCTTGACGAAGGTGTCGCCATCGTCTGCATAGCCGCCCCTCTTGAGTGGCCAATTCATTCCCATATGCCACTTGCCGATCGCCGCGGTCCGATAGCCATTCTTTTGCAGAAAGTTTCCCACGGTAATCCGATCGGGCTCAATCAAACGGCGTGACCACCCCCAGCAGACGCCACTCTGCAACCGTGATCGCCAGTTGTAGCGCCCGGTCACAATGGCATAGCGCGTGGGAGTACAGACCGACGAACTGGAATGCGCATCGGTGAACGCCATTCCTTCAGAAGCCAACTGATCCAGATGCGGCGTCTTGATCTTGCACCGCTCACTCAAGACGTCCACATCCCCCACCCCCATGTCGTCCGCGAGAATGAAGATGATGTTAGGATTCGCTGCCGAGAGAAATCCGACAATCGGTGTAAGAAACACCAGGGCACAGAGGGAGGCAGTTTTGATCAGCATGATTCCCCATGGTTTAGCCCATTACAGAAAACGAGCAAGAACTCTGCACGCAGCAATTCCACCCAAGCCATTGTGGGGCAAGTCGCCCTGATTAAGCACTTCCGGAAGCGCGCACTCTGCCTTACCATAGGCAGCATGCCCAAGGAACCGAGGTCCACGCCGCCCGCAAACGGCATGGACCTCGGTATCCCGATACTGACAGCGATAGTTTTAACAGTGGCTGGGTTGGGATTGTGGTTTCAGTTTGGCCGCGAGCCGACCCCAAACACCATCAGGGTATCGCCGCCGCCGGTCACCACACCAGGCGGCTCAGAGATCGTTTACACCAATGGACAACATCCCCAGGGCTTGACTGCGGCCATGCCAAAAATCGAACCGCGTGACGGGTATGTCGGATCGGACGTCTGCCTTGAATGCCATGCCCAAAACCATGAATCATGGTTTAATTCATACCATCGCACAATGACCCAAAAAGCCACCGCTGATGTGGTGATGGCGGATTTCGACAACGTTCAAGTCCGCATAGGCCCCAAACCTGAGGTCTACAACCTGAGCGTGAGCCAAGGCCTGTGTTTTGTGGAAATGGGCGAGCAACACAAACTACCGTTCTCGAGACCGAACGCGCGCATGCGCTTTCCGATCGCAATGACAACCGGTTCACATCACATGCAGGTGTACTGGTTTCCGCTCCAAGATGGTGCGCTGGGCATGCTCCCGATCGCCTATCTCAAGGCCGATCGGCGTTGGGTTCCGCGTTCGTCCACATTCCTGACGCCCCATACCGATCTCCTTGGGGTGGAACCAGCGCGATGGAACATAGGCTGCGTTCACTGCCATACCACCCATGGAGATACCGGTCTCTCTCAACGAAACGGCGTTCCCGAGTACAACACACGGAGTGCGGAACTCGGAATTTCCTGCGAGGCCTGCCACGGTCCCGCCGCGAAGCACGTTGCGCTCCGGCGTAAAAAAGACGTAGCCCCGGTGGATGACCCAATCGTTAATCCCGCGAAGCTTTCCCCTGCTTTGTCCGCCCAGACCTGCGGTGGCTGCCACAGTTTCAGCCTGCCACATTCAGAGAACATCACTCACCCGGCCGGGGAACCGTTAACCGCTAGCCGCGCCATTCGACGATACGATGAAGCAACCAAAGATTACCTTCGCCGACAGTACGAAAACCTGGGATTGAGCGACGGGGAATTGGAAGACGCGTTGAGCGCGGATTTCGAAGGCAGTTTTTGGCCGGATGGGATGGTGCGCATTGCCGGGCGCGAGTACAATGGGATGCTCGACACCAAGTGTCACACGGCCGGGGAACTGTCCTGTGTTTCTTGCCACCAACTTCACAAACCTCGCAAAGATCCCCGTTCATACAAGGCCTGGGCTGACGACCAGTTGCACTCCGGGTTTCGAACTGACAAGGCATGTACCCAATGTCACGACCCGGCCGCGTATTCAGCAACCACCCATACCCACCACGCCGCCGCATCCAGTGGGAGTCGTTGCTACAACTGCCATATGCCGCACACCACCTACGGTGTATTGAAAGCGATGCGCAGTCACACAATCACCAGCCCCACGGTGCTGGAGTCCACCAAATACGGTCGCCCCAATGCCTGCAATCTCTGTCATCTAGATCAGACCCTCGATTGGACCGCGCACCATCTGGCTGAACGCTACGGACAAGCGGTTCCTCGGCTGAGTGATGATCAGAAGACGATATCTGCCGCCCTCAGCTGGGCACTCGAAGGCGATGCCGCCCAGCGCGCCCTGATTGCGTGGTCCATGGGATGGCAGCCCGCCCAAGAGGCATCGTCAGCGGATTGGCTGACGCCGTATCTCGCCTTCCTCATGACCGACTCCTACGACGCCGTGCGCTACATCGCACATCGGTCTCTGAAAAGTCTTGGTGTATCCGATGCCGACTACGACTTCATCGCCGCTCCCGATTTACGAAGCCGAAGCGTGAATCAGATCAGAACCCTCTGGCTCAGGCAGCCACACAAAAAGATTCCCCCAACTGTTCTCATCAATCCAGATCTCAAAATTCAACATCAGGAGATCGACCGGCTCTTGGCCCGCAGGAATCAGCGACGGATTAGAATGCACGAGTGACGCTCGGGCTTCCCTGTTCGAGACAACAGGTAACGCATCAAGTGTCATTCATCCGACCGTTTCTGCGGCATGTCGCGATTGGCGCTTGGGGCCTGCGACCGCTTTCGCATCCTTCCCCCTCGCCGCCTCACTTATGTGCCCTCTCAGCGGAAGGGGGATATCGTTTCTCCCCGCACACTGATAGTCAGCCAACAACCTGGAGGCCGCCAGTTCCGGATCCACACCGTTCATCTCAGTCAGATACCCGAACACAAAGCCAACGAGTTGGGTCAGTGCAATCCCATGGCGACGCCCGGCTTTCTCCGCCAGATAGTCTGCAAAACTCAGAAAGGCCTGAAACGGCGATCTGTCTCCCGCCCAGATCAATTCTCTTGAGCTCACAAAATTCCCACTGTTCCCGACCAGATCCCAGTAACGGGCGAAACGACGCATCCGTTGGAACGTGGCGAAATCCAGATCTCGATTTGAGAGTATTTCAAACGGGGGATGAGGACTGTAGATCATTTTGAATTCGTCATCGTGACGAATGATCGGTGTTCCTTTGAGTCGCTTCAGAATGCCTATCTGAATCTCCTGCGGTCGCATTTTCACGAGCCGATCGAATCCCGTGCCAAACGAGTCCAAGGTTTCGCCGGGTAATCCCACAATCAGATCGGCGTGGATATGCACCCCGGTATCCCCACGTAGAAAGTGGAAGTTGTCCGCCATCTTGTCGTAGTTCTGGCGGCGGCTGATATGGGCCGATACCTCGTCGTTAAATGTCTGGATCCCGACCTCGAACTGAAGCGCGCCCGGTGGGAACTTTTTGATCAATTCCCGCAGTCCTTCAGGAAGACGATCAGGGATCATCTCGAAGTGCAAAAACAGCCCGTCAAAGAAACGTTCCAGGAAGAATTCCAGAATCGCCTCACTCACCCGCATATTGAGGTTAAACGTCCGGTCCACAAACTTGAACTCCTTGGCTCCCCGTTGAAGCAATCCCTCCATCGCACCGAGGAACCGATCCAGATCAAACGCACGAACCGGGATGTCGAGTGAGGACAGGCAAAACTCGCAGGTGAAGGGGCAACCGCGGGAGGCTTCAACATAGATCACGCGATGAGACAAATCCTCTTCAGTGTAGAGATCGTAGGGCAGTTCCAAGTCCGCCAATTTGGGCAGCAGCGCCGGAATAACCCGCGAGGTTGGGGCTGCGCCGTCCAGAATCTGAGAGCAAACGCGTCCGAATTCCTGGTCCGCTTCTCCAGTGATCGTATAGTCGGCCAGCTCGACGATGGACTGTTTCCCCGTATCAAAACTGACCTCAGGACCACCCAACAGAATCTTCACCGCCGGTGCCAGGCGACGAATCAGCGCGATAACTTCCTCTGACTGGGTCGTGTTCCAAATGTAAATCCCGAAGCCGATAATCTTGGGATTCAACGCCAGGAGTCGCTCAACGATTTCGAGCGGACGCTGGTTGATGTCGAATTCAACCATCGTTGTTCGGTCCTTCAATTCGCCCATATTCGCGAGCAGATATCGCAAGCCAAACGAGGCGTGGATATACTTGGCGTTGAGCGTGGTGAGAACGATTTCCGACACAGCGTGGGAAGTTGAACAGAAAGCAGGGATAGGACACCAGCGGATTCAGCAGGATGCCCGCTAGCTCCAATATCAGCCGACCGAGGTTATTTCATGCACGCTGCCTGGCGCGCATCATCGACGGTCTCAATCCCGTCCTTGGTCAGCACTCGGATCGTGGCAAAGGCCTGCCGTTCAGGGTCGACTCCCCCGGTCGCAGAATCAAACTCAGCGGCGGTCATCAGGAGGCGGAGCGCAAAGCGAACGGCCTCATCACGCGACATCTCGGAAGGATTGGTATTTCCGTATTTCGATTCGTAGCTGATGACGCTGCGGATGGTCATGGACCCGGATCCGGTGGTCGCAAAACCAACCGCCTGGAACTGGGCACCAAGCGGATCGTAAAAGAAGATCTGTGGCCGTGGTGAATTGGAACTCTGATCCACACCCGCAAATATCGGAACCACAATCCCAATTCCTTGCAGGGTCATCGGAACATTGTCGCGCAGCAAGCGGGCCAATGCCCGCACCTTGGCAGCGAGGCTCAGCGGCTGAAGTTGGCTCCGGCGATAGTATTCGAAGGAGGTTTGCAGGACTCGGGCCATTTCGAAGGCAGTGGCAGGCACTCCGGCAATGGCCAGCAGCGAAGTCGCGTCGAGTTCGATCACTTTCTCCACGGAATCCGTGACGATCAGATTTCCGGCGGTGGCGCGACGATCCCCCACCATCATAACGCCCTCGGAAAATTCGAATGCGAAGACGGTTGTACCATGGGTCTGCTCAGGGGCGGCAGACGTCGCGCGCACGTTCAACGGTGGAATGGAACGGGCAGTCAACAGGGAAAGAAAATCTCCGGCAATCTGATTGGATTCGCTCATTGTCCGGTGCGTTGCCGATAGCGCTTGGCCTGGTCCGGATCGACTTTTTTCATCCGTTTCAAGAGATCCTGAACATCGGGCTTCTCCACCTTGGGTTCGCTGGGTCCCGCGCCATCTCCCCCGGGACCGTCTGGTCCGCCGGAACGTTCTTTTTGTTTTTGATCAGGCATTGCTATTCGGATTTGTGGTTCAGCAGAAACCGGAATTCGTCCGGGGTTTCGGCTTTTTCGATGCACGAACGATAATGCAGAACGTCAGCCGGCGCGAACAAATCGAGCAGCGAAATCTTGATCTCCTGTTGCTCCCCTTGCAGCACCACATGATCCCATTGTGCGGCGAGCACCTGTTCCGGGAATTTGCCGATGCAACGTCCGCGAATAAATGCGCGGGTGGTATCCGGTGGTTCTTTCTGCGCGGCACGTGCCGTGGCCGGATTTGGAATTGATCGAATGGAACCGCTCTGCTCGAGCCCGAAGTACAAACCAGATTCGAGATCCAGTCGGTGATACTCCAGATCGAGGCTTTGCACCCATGGATCGTCCGGGGCCAGTCCTTGGGACTTTTGGAACTCGGTAATCAAGGCGTGCTTGGCAACCCAATCCACCCGATCACGGCATCGCAGCGGGTCCGCTTCGAGATCATTCAGGACACGCTCCCATTCCGTAACGGTCCAGGACGCGTCGGCATGATCCAGCACACATGACTCACGAACCGCATCAAGATAGCGACGTTGAACATCGATCGCATTCGAACCGGAACGATCCTTCAAGGTCAGGAACCATTGAAAATTCGGATCCCGCGAAATCGATTTTAGAGTATCGACCGGGGCGACGAGTTCAGGCGGTTCCAGATCCGGATTGCGTATCAGGGCTTCGAGAACCAGAGCCAGTGTTCCGACTTTCAAGCGCGTTGCAAATGGGGACATGTTGGCATCTCCGAGAATGACGTGAAAGCGGCGCCAGTCCGCCGGATTCGCATGGGGCTCGTCCCGGGTATTGATCAGCGGACGTTTCTGCATGGTGTCCACACTCTGCCTCACGGTGAAGAAGTCGCTCCGCTGGGAGATCTGAAAATTGGACGCGAGCAGTTTGTCTTCGCCCTCCACTGCGAACTTCCCCGCGCCGGCAAAGATCTGGCGCGTGACCATGAACGCCTCGATGGAATGCACCAATCGTTCCCATGAAAGCGACCGGGGAAGCAGGTAGTTCTCGTGACATCCGTAGCTGTGTCCCCGGAAATCGGTGTTGTTCTTGTAGATTCGAACCGTGGCGCCCCGTTCCGCCGAGAGACGTTCCGCACAATCCATCACAATCTGTTCGCCCGCCCGATCGTGCGCGGCCAGTTCGTCGAGCGTAGAACATTCAGGGGTGCAGTACTCCGGGTGGGCGTGATCGTTGTAGAATCGCGCACCGTTACTCAGGGCAAGATCGCTCTTGATCTCGGCGAAGGTAAGTTCGCGCTGGGCGTCTTGGGCAAAGTAGTTGGATTCATCGTAGTCCTGCCGCAGTTCCTCCACTTTGAACCCGCGCACATCCGCATGCGGATCTTCGGCGGCGTAGTCCCATTTCATTCGCACCCCGGGCGCAAGCGCACTGCGCACCAGGGCGATGGACTCCGCGACAACGTCCAAGTCTTCGGCATCATCTCGCGTGATGCCGTACTCAGTTTCGATGCCAAAATGGATCAACAGTTTGTCCACGGATCTGTTCGAATGAGGCCCACGAATAATTTTGGACTGGCCACCGCTAAACCGCCGACGACGAACTTCGTTTCTTACGCACCGGTCCGAGTCGAACGACGTTCTCCGGATCGAAGTCGGTCAGCTTCAACCAGTCTTCAGTGAGATCCGTCGCCGGAAAGAGATCGTTTTCTTCATACTCCAATCGCAAAGCGTTCGCCAAATCGTCCCGGCTGATAGCAGGGTCTTTCGCGCCATCCACCGCGCGCCGGATGGCAAGACTCTTGGCCCGTTCGACCACTGCGGCAATGATGGCCCCGCTCGCGAGGTCGCCGCGATGCAGAACCTCCCGGCGGCCACTCCGATAGTCAACCTCCAGAAATTCATTCTCCGCGCTACGCGCAAAGTGGCTCGCTGAAACAAAATCAATCAAAGCATCGCGGTCTTCCGCCATGGGGAGAGAATCCTTGAGGTAGATATCGTAGATGGCCCGTGCGCCGTCAGCGTCCGGCCGTCTGACCCGAATCTTGCGATCGATCCGTCCGGGACGAAGGATTGCCGGATCGATCAAATCAGCGCGATTCGAGGCCAGGATAACCACTGTATTCTGAAGCGGTTCAATCCCATCCATCTCTGTGCAAAACATCGGCACCACCGTACTGAGCATGCTGTTGAACCTCCCTGCATGCCGCGTGCCTAGAATTGATTCAGCCTCGTCGATGAAGAGGAATGCGAGCGAGCCGTCTTTCGCACGCTCCCGGCATTGGGCAAAGAGATCGCGAACCTGACGTTCACTTTCTCCCACCCACATGTTCAGAATCTCCGGCCCTTTCAGATGGAGAAAAAACTCCGGTCGATCCACGCCTGTCTCGGTAAGAATCTGTTGCCGCAGGTTGTACGCGGTGGCTTTGCCCAACAGGGTCTTCCCGCAGCCGGGAGGTCCATGCAGAAGGAAGCCTTTGGGAACATGATGCTCGAACTTTTCGAAGAGATCGCGATGCAGAAAAGGCAGTTCGATCGTATCCCGAATTGCCGCCAATGCCTCGTCCTGACCACCAATCGCAGACCACGGAACCGCAGTCACCGTCTCCAGCGAACGCTCGACCCGTTTTCCAATCCCAATCACCTCCAACGCCACGCGTTGATTCGAATCAAGCCGGATATCCATCCCGGTCTTGAGTTTCTCCTTGGCCAGCAAATCCGATCGCTGGACCACCAATGATCCTCCCCCACCCTCTTGTCCAATCCTCAAACGACCTTCGGAAAGCAATTCATCGACTCGAACTATGGGCCCGTTCTTGTCAAATCCCAACGCAGCCACAATGGCATAGGCTTCGTTGCAAAGCAGACGCTGGCCGATCTGCAATTCCGTCACCGGAATAGTGGGATCAACCTTGCATACGTAGTCAGTCCCACTGACGCAGACATGAACCTGCTCACGTTCAAGAGCCCCGAGAAAAGTTCCCATGCGTAGTGCAGGAGCGCGCAGTTTGTCCACGATCTCGTCGAACTTCTCCAACGCCTCGCGGGCGGCATCATTGGTCTCCTCCATCGCGGCGACGCGTTCGCGAAGATAGACGAGGTCGATGAGGGCACTGTTTCGGGAAGGGATCTTGGAAGCCACCAAGTCGAGAATCTGAAGAATGGAAAGTTGGTCCAATTCTTCCCGACTGAGCAGACCGCTGAGCGACACGTCTCCCTCATCCATCTCAAAAGGATCAGCGAGGGGATTGGACTGTTTACGCAGCGGATCCGGCGGTTCATCCATGCCCCGACTGTAACTCCGCGGAGGAGGATTTCAAACTGAATGGTGGAAACGAGATTTAACGTGTCCCCCCTCAGACCATTGGCAGGCCCCCTAATTCGCCGGACGGCAGAGTCACCCCCGACTAAATCACCCCGCTCTCCCAACATTGCGTGCTCGACGAGTTTCGAAAATGGAGTGAGGGAAAATCCTCCGGCAGGAAACGGCATTGGACGCAGACCCAGCCAATCTCGCATTTTCCCGGCCACCGGGGACTTGTGCTACGCCCGCCTCCGTGCATCCTCCAAATCACCCATGAATACCACGCGAAGAAACTTCCTCAGTAGAGCTGCACTTGGCACGGCCGCGCTCCCCTTTCTCACCCCGCCATCAGCAACCGCAGCTACCAAGACGAAACCACTTTTCCAGATTTCGCTCGCTCAATGGACGCTGGTCAAAGAACTCAAGGCCGGTCGGATCGACAACCTGGAATTCGCAGAGGTCGCGAGCCGCCACCAGATCATGGCGCTGGAATACGTGAATCAGTTCTTCATGGATAAGGCGGAAAATCGCCCCTACCTGAAACAGATGAAACAACGGGCCAGCGACGCCGGCGTGAAAAGTCTGCTCATCATGTGCGATCGCGAAGGACGCATCGGAGATCCGGACGCCGCAAAGCGGAAGCAGACAGTGGAGAACCATCGCAAGTGGATCAGCGCGGCGAAATTCCTCGGTTGTCATTCCATTCGAGTGAACGCCGGAAGTTCCGGGACTTGGGACGAACAACGCGATCTGGCGGCCGACGGACTCGCCCAGCTCACGGTCCATGGTGCCGATGCGGGAATCAATGTAATCGTGGAAAATCACGGTGGCCTGTCCAGCAATGGCAAATGGCTGGCATCGGTCATTCGGCAGGTGAATCATCCGCGCTGCGGAACGCTTCCAGATTTCGGGAATTTCAAGATCGCCAACGGGGATACCTACGACTGCTACCTGGGAGTGAAGGAACTTATGCCGTGGGCAAAAGGGGTTTCAGTCAAGGACCACGCTTGGGACGACCAAGGCAACGCGATCAAAGTCGATTTCGTGAAAATGATAGAAATCGTTTTGGAGACCGGTTTCCGAGGCTATTGCGGAATCGAATTCGGCGGCTACGCCGGTTTGAATGATTCGCGCAAGGCATTGGAAAATGCCCGCAGGGCATTGGCTGTGAAGTTTTAGTTTACTCCGTATCGCAGCCCGTTGGAGTTCACGCTGCGGCCAAATTCAAACGCCACCAATTCAGAGTTTTGTCACGTAGGCGTAATAGGCACCGCACTTGTTGCCATCTTTGTCCGAGAACTTCGCCCACATCTCGTCGTTGCCGGCTTCCAATTTTACCCGGAACTTTGCGTTCGTCGCACCTGCTTTGAGATTCGTGGTCAGTTCATTTCCTCCGAGAGTCAGGTGGGCCCGAACGGCCGAAAACGACTTTCCATCGTTCGCGCGATAAGCACGCGCTCCGGGAACTTGGGGGCCCGCGGGAATCGAAGCGCTGATTGCTTCGTTCAATGTCTTCGGCCAGCGGCGGAGTTCAACCTCGTAGTTACCGGTCTTGATCACCTTCACGGCCCAGAAGCCCGTGGATTTTTCCGCTGTCACCAGCTTGCGGATGTGGGCCTGATTCCACGGCGTGCTTCCGTCCGTGATCCAGTCATGTGAGGTCAGGCGAACCGGATTTGCCTTGGGGTGACCCAGATAAATCTCCGTTGTGAGTTTGAAGGACGGTTCCAGATCAGCCCACCACTTGTCATAGAAACCGGTCAGGCGCTGAACGACCTTCGGGTTCTTCTCAGCGATATTGTATCTCTGACCGGGATCGGCATCGATGTCGTACAGTTCCTTGCCATTGTTCAGGCGCCAGCGATCGGTCATGACCGCACTCTTGCGCCACTTGATCGGATCACGAACCCGTTGGGAGTCGGTGACGAGAATCCGATCGGGCCAGTTCTTGGCCGTGCCATAGAGCAGCGACTTGATGCTGGTCCCGTCAAACTTCACGCCCTTCGGTGCGGGAACGCCGCACATGTCGATCAAGGTAGGAACGACGTCCACATACGAAGTGATCTTCTTCACATCATGGCCGCCGCCAAGTTTTCCATTGGGCCAACTGATGAAGAACGGGACACGATGACCGCCATCATATTCGCTCCCTTTCTGCCCACGCATTCCGTCATTGAATATCTTGGCGCCACTGGAGGAGCCATTGTCCGTCGTGAAGATGAGAATGGTATCATCCTCAAGCCCGGTTTCACGGAGGAACGTCCGAAGTTTGCCGACGTTGTCGTCGATGTTCGCGATCATTCCGTAGAAGTTCGCCACGTTCACATGCAGCTGTTTGTAAGGAAGGCTGTATTTCACCGGCGAATGCATGGGGCCGTGCGGCGCGTTCATGCACAAGTAAACCAGGAACGGGTTATCCTTCTTCTGTTGTTCCTTCATGAACTTCTTAGCTTGGTTGAAGAAGACGTCCGTGCAGAAGCCCTTGGCTGGGACCGCTTTTCCGTTGAACCAGTAAGAGCCGTCGAAATAGGCATTGTCCCAGTAGTCAGGAGTCTGTCCGACTCCGCCGCCGCCATGGCGATAGACCCATTCGAACCCGCGATCTTCCGGACGATACGGATAGTTGTCACCCAGGTGCCACTTGCCGATCATGGCGGTCGAATATCCGCCATCCTTGAAGATCTGCCCGATCGTCACTTCGTTCGCGCGCAACATCGAGCGGCCCATGATCGTATGCCAAACCCCCGTGCGATTGGTCCAATGCCCGGTGATCAACGCGGCGCGCGTGGGCGAACAGGTGGGTGCCACATGGTAGTCTGTCAGACGAACACTCTCGTCGTGGAGCTTGTCGAGATTGGGTGTCTTCAACACCGGGTTCCCGTGACAGGAAAGATCGCCATAACCCTGATCATCGGTGATCACGATCACGACGTTGGGTTTCTTGGCATCAACCGATCCGGCGACGCAGGCAATGGCCGTAAGGAGGGAGAGGATTTTCTTCATAAGGATTTCTTTGAAACGGATTCGAAATTCAGAACTTCACTTTCCCAAGATAACTCAGGCTCTTGGCGATCTGATCACCTGCCCAGGGAGATTCATCTTCCAGGAAATATTGTTCGACTCCGACTTCCTTCGCAGCCTTCAACACCTCAGGCCAGTTCACTTGTCCGGTGCCGATCGTGACGTCGTTCTTTACATCCGTCTTGCCCGCGAGCGATCCGGTTTCAACGCCCTGTTTGAGATCTTTCACGTGCATCAGTTTCCAACGGTCAGGGTATTTCCGCAGCAGCTTGGCCGGATCCTGTCCGGGAAACACGATCCACATGACGTCCATCTCGAAACTGACATACTCCTTCTTGCAACTTCGGATCAGCACGTCCGCCAACGTCTCGTCCCCCTGCGGTTCGAACTCAAATCCGTGGAGGTGATAGAAGAACGTCACGCCTTCCTTCGCCAAGGCCTTGCCCACCGTGTTGAAAACCCGAGCGGCCTCGCGCGTTTCCTTCAGGTCCCATTCAGCCTTATGCGCAGCCCACGCACAGCCGGCGTATTTCAATCCCAGCGCTTTGGAGTCAGCCACAACACCTGCGACGTCGTCACGTAGACGTTTGAACGGAAAATGACTGCTGACCGCCTTGAGCCCGCGCTCTGCCAGCATCTTACGAAAGACGGCCGGCTTGTGCTTGAAGGTCGTGTAGAGTTCGACGTTCTTGATGCCGTAGGCCGCGACCTTGTCCAAGGTTGCAGGAATGCCTCGCGCAGTGAAATCCGCCCGCAGACTGTACAGCTGCAAACCGATCGGTCCCTTGAAGCTTTTACCGGTGCCTGCGCCGGCAGAAAGATCCCCGGCCCCCATTCCACACGCCAAGGTGGCGACCATTGAAACAACTCTGGTGAAATTCATGGCGTGCAGCATAAAGAAGACAATCCGGGGTGCAAGTCCTCACGCTTGCTGCTCATACGGGAGTTTGGTCAATCGCCGCTCCAGAGCCTGTTCAGCGAATCAGACTTCCCAGGATTGCAACACGGATCGATATTGGCCACCGCGCAGATGTTGGACGCGGGGCGAAAATCCGAAGCGGGCGTCAGGGTTCCGGACTGGGCAACGGCCCTCGATCAGATCGTCGCGCAAAGAATCGCCGACACCAGGCTTCAAACCGAAATATGGCGACTGATTCACTCAAGAGGGCGCTCCAAGAGGGCGCTCCATATCGTGATGTCGAAGCACTACCTCCGTGTTTGGTACACTATCGCTTGTGGCCGCTTGAACGAATCAGCCCACCCTAAACCGAAATTCGTTTTCGCCATTCGATTGTGCCTGTCACTCGCGATTGCATCGGCGATCAAGCCGAATCTATCCGGACGACCAATGATTGTGTCAAAAAGACTTTTGTCCCATGGCACCAGTTATTCTTCGAGTCGTCACAAATCACGAATCAGGACCGGCAGAAGAGTCACGACAAACCCGAGCCATCTCCTCTTCTCAGTCTTGCTGTCCGAACTTCTTGCGCGGCATGGAGCCCCAATCCGTCCGCTTGGCAAGCGCCTGCCAGAAGCCTTGGAGACGCCACCAATTGTTCCACTGCCGGTACCCGAAGTTTTCGACCACCGCGCAAAGCGTCAGCATGGCCAGATCCCGGGCCCGAACCGTTTTCGTGACCAACATTTCGAGGAGCAGCGAACCGGTGGAAATAAAGACACCGTAAGTCACCGTCAGAGCGGCGTAGGCGACGAAAAACTCAGTGCTCACCCGTTCATAGTACCAAGTCAGCGGAATGATGATGTAGCCGAAGAATTCAATCAGCGGCGCGATGACATCCATGAAAAAGAAGTAACCCATCCCCAACATGCCGACCCTGCCGTAAGAAGGGTTCATGATCATACCGCGATGTTTCCACATCGTTTGCAGCAACCCACGTTGCCACCGGCATCGTTGGGTCCCTAGCACCCGGTAGGAATCCGGTGCCTGTGTCCAGCAGACCGAATCGGGAACATATCGCATCTGATAGTCTTGGCGGTTCTCGATGAAATGGCGGTGCATCTTCACCACGATTTCCATATCCTCACCCACCGTGTCCCGACTGTAACCACCAACGCTGATGGCGGCACTCCGCTTGAATAGCCCAAACGCGCCCGAGATGATCAGCATCGCGTTCAGGCGACTCCAGGCCAGACGGGCCACCAGAAAGGCGCGTATGTACTCGATGCTTTGCAGCAGCGGAAAGACTTGCTTCGGGAGTTGCACTTCGACCACCTGACCCGAGTTTACCTTGCAGCCGTTGACGATACGCAGGCGGCCACCGACCGCCACCATCTGCTCAGGTTCCTCCACAAACGGACGCATCACCTGCAACAGCGAGTCATGATCAAGAAGCGAATCGGCATCCACCGCACAGAAAAGTGGAAAGCGACTGAGATTGATTCCGGCGTTCAAAGCATCGGCCTTGCCGCCATTGTCTTTGTCCACCACGAGCAGTCGGGGAAATTCCACACAACCATACACGGCCTGGACTTTCTCGGTCGGCACTTCCATGTGCCAGGCGCGGTTGACTTCTGTCACCCCCAACCCCGCCTTGATTTCGGCCATGGTTTCGTCCGTCGAACCATCATTTACGACGATCACTTCGAACTCGGGATAGTGCAGCAAAAGTAATGAACGGATGTTATCGACGATCGTCTCGGCCTCGTTGTAGGCCGGCACAATGATGGAGATTGGCAGCGAAACGCCGCTCGTGAGCATGAACCAAGGGTCCGTAAGGGGAGCCGATCGCCGATGATGCATCAGTTCGAAAAACGCCAGTATCAGCTGCAGCAGATGGATCGCACTGGTGACCAAAAGAAACGCCAGTACCGCGCCGTTGATCAGAGTGATGGCATCCCAAAAAAGATCCATTACGCCGGGGTTGTCTCCATCAAAACCCCATGCTCCCGCAAAACGTCATTCGCGATCAATGCCGCCCGGCCGGTGATTCCAATGGCACTTTTTTTCAAGGCAGCGAACCCGGGAGGTCCCATCTTGAACAGGCTGTCCGCGGCGTAATACCGAACCCACCAGCGGTTGTCGTTCAGCAGGTCAATCAATCTGGGAATGGCCTTGGCGGCGCCCATACGGCCGAGACACTCCGCCGCGCGCGCCCGAATTTCCCCAACCGGATCCTCGGTCGCCCGGATGAGCGCCTCGATCGAAAGCGGATCATAGAGCTGACTAAGTGCCTGCATGATCGCGAGCTGAAGCGCAATGCTCCGTCTGATGGGTTGCGGAGTATCGGCAAAACCGCGGTTCCTGGAAATGAATCGCGTCCCTTCAGTCGCCCCCAACCCAACGTCCGCATCAAGGACCGCAAGCAACGGCCTGACAGCGCGAATTTCTCCGATATAGCCCAGTGCATCCGCGGCGACGACCTTGACACTTTCGGGCACATTGGTATCCAAAACCGCCACCAATTCTGGAACCGCCTGCTTACCGAGCGATCGAAAAATCTGCTGCACGGCAAGTGAATGACTCGGGTCCACCATCGAAAGTCTTGCAACCAATCCGGCCACCGAACTCACTGAACCGAGCTTTGCGAGCGAGCGCGCCGCTTCGATACGCACATTCACCTCCGGATCATCCAAGGCATCCTCCAACACGTTCACCACGGTCGGATCCTTGAAATATCCCAGCACCACAGCAGACTCAGCCCGCCGCCACCATTTTGGTGAACGCAAATCCTTCAGGCTCTGTTGCTGAATGCCCAACTCCTTCATCAGGTGCACAACATTGTCGGCATACTCACCCCGGACCTTTTGAAGCAGGTCAACAAACACCTTCGCCAAGAGGCGTTCGTCTCGCGGTTTGAGCTGTTTTTTGAAGGCAGGTATGAACTCCGGTTCTTCCAGATACTCCATCGCCACCGCAAAAAGCTCTCTTCTTCGTCCGGCATCCTGCTCGCTTCGACGTCGTTGCACAGCCTGGAGCGCGATCAGAATTACAAGTGCAACAATCGTCAACCCGGCGAGCACTGCGGAAATGTAGTGCACCAGCGAATAAAGTGTCATGTACTGCAACAGCTGTTCTGCCATCTGGTTGGTCTGGGAGAATAGGCCCGCAATTCACACCCGAAAAGGACAATTGCGCCCAGCGCTGGTGGAGATCGCCTGCCCGCAATCACGCGGAACTCTTGACTTGCCCAACAATTTGCCTTT
Source organism: Limisphaerales bacterium (assembly GCA_047608975.1). Taxonomy (GTDB): domain Bacteria; phylum Verrucomicrobiota; class Verrucomicrobiia; order Limisphaerales; family JAYPXF01. Next base: position 40,604 of record JBLFYM010000009.1, read on the forward strand.
CTACATCCTCCCCGGCGCATGGCGAAGAAAGCTTTGATCACAGGTATCACCGGGCAAGATGGATCCTATCTTGCGGAATTACTGCTCTCCAAAGGATACGAGGTACACGGCATCATCCGGCGTGCCAGCACGTTCAACACGCAACGGCTTGAACCCCTTTATCACGATGATTCCGTCCCCACGGAAAACATGCAGATGCATTACGGGGATCTGTCCGATGCGAGCGGCTTGGCCCGTCTGATCGCCAAGATTGAACCGGACGAAATTTACAATCTGGCCGCGCAAAGTCATGTCCGCGTGAGTTTCGACGCCCCGGAATACACCACCGATATCGATGCCACCGGTACGCTGCGCCTGCTTGAGGCAATTCGTGAAGAGGGTATCAACACCCGCTTCTACCAGGCGTCCTCCAGCGAAATGTATGGCAAGGTACAGGAAGTTCCGCAGACCGAAAAAACGCCCTTCTATCCGCGCAGCCCCTACGCCTGCGCCAAGGTGTTCTCCTACTGGATCACGGTGAACTACCGCGAATCCTATGGCATGCACGCCAGCAACGGGATTCTTTTCAACCACGAATCCCCCCGCCGGGGTGAAACGTTTGTGACCCGCAAGATCACGCGCGCCGTCTCCTACATCAAGAAAGGTCTGCAGGACAAACTCTATCTCGGCAACCTGGACTCGAAGCGCGATTGGGGTTACGCAAAGGAATACGTCGAAGCCATGTGGCTCATGTTGCAACAGGAACAGGGCGACGACTATGTGGTTGCCACAAACGAGACCCACACAGTCCGCGAATTCCTCGAAGTCGCCTTTGGTCACGTCGGTCTGAATTATCAGGACTACGTTGAAATCGATCCCCGCTACTTCCGCCCCGCCGAGGTGGACCTGCTCATCGGTGATCCGAAGAAATGCCAGGAAAAACTCGGCTGGGTTCCCAAAACCAAATTTGAAGACCTCACCAAGATGATGGTCGATGAAGACATGAAAACGCTGACCGATCAGCTCAGCGGCAACGTCCAGATCCAACGCCACTGACCCCCACCGCGCCATGCCTCGCGCACTTATCACCGGAATCACCGGACAGGACGGCTCCTACCTTACGGAGTTACTGCTTAAACAGGGCTATCAGGTCCACGGAGTTGTGCGCCGCACAAGTTCCCTCGACCGCTCCCGGTTGCATGACCTCTATCAGGATCCCGAGGTCTACGGTAAATCGCTGTTCCTCCATTACGCTGAACTCGATGACGCCACCACCTTCCGCCGAGTGCTCGCGACCGCTGCCCCGGATGAAGTCTATCATCTGGCCGGCCAGAGCCACGTCGGACTGAGTTTCGAGATCCCCGAATCCACCTGCAAGATGACGGGTATGGCCACGCTCCGGATGCTCGAAATGATTCAGGATCTGGATAAGGTCCCACGTTTCTTTCACGCCGCCTCCAGCGAAATCTTCGGCAAACCGGTCGAGATTCCGCAGGACGAGAATACTCCCTGCAAACCGGTCAATCCCTACGGCGCCTCGAAAGCCTTTGCCACCAACATGGTCGGAATCTACCGGGATACCTTTAGCGTATTCGGCGTCAATGGGATCATGTTCAACCATGAGAGCCCCCGTCGCGGAGAGAACTTCGTGACGCAAAAGATCTGTCGTGCCGCCGCCGCCATCAAACTTGGCAAACAGGACGAACTTCTGCTCGGCGACACCTCGGCAAAACGCGATTGGGGACACGCCCGCGATTACGTCCGCGGAATGTGGCTCTCGCTTCAGCACGCCACGGCGGAAGATTACATTTTTGCGACGGGCCATCTGCACAGCGTGCAGGATGTCGTCGAAACCGCCTTCAAAACGGTCAACCTCGACTCGGAGAAATACATTCGTCAGGACCAGCGCTTCATGCGCCCGGCCGAGCCGCAGCGGCTGGTCGGTAACCCTTCCAAAGCCAAACGACTGCTAAACTGGGAGCCCACAATATCATTCCATGAACTGATTGAGGAAATGACTCAGGCGGAAATGAAACGACTTCAGGGCGGGAAGGTTGAGGCCTGACCGCGTTGGACCGGAGCGAGACTTTCGGCGCGTCCGGGCCATTTTGCTGACATGCCCAGTCCCGATCAAAGCGTGTCAGAAGCCCTCCACTGACACGCTTTGATCGGATACAGAAATCCTGTAACCCAAACTGCCAACGTCCGTCACACTCTCGTGCGCTGGATTGGCCGGGCCATTTAGATGGGCGACCACGAACTGGATGTTGCAGCCTGTTTGAAACTGGTTCGCCGGCGGGACGAAGATGCCGCTCGCGATCTCGTTGAGCATCTGTATCCGCTCGTCATTAAGATCGTGAGGGCCCGCCTGCCCCGCCGCCTTGATGAGGAAGATCTCGCACAGGACATTTTTGCCAAGATCTTTGCCAACCTCGAACAGTATCAGGGCCGCGTTCCGTTAGAACATTGGGTCTCGCGCGTCGCGGTAACGACCTGCCTGGACAAACTCCGGATGCAGAAATGTCGCCCCGAGTGGCGCTGGGCAGACCTGTCAGAAAAGGAAGCGGATGTGCTGGACGCCGTGCTCCACACAGAGAACGAACCGCACCCGGCCCAAACCATGGGCGCGCATGAACTGGTCGAAATGCTCCTCGAGATGCTTAAGCCCGAGGACCGCATGATCATCCGGATGCTGGACCTCGAAGGTCTCAGTCTGGCCGAGATCCAGGAGCAGACCGGCTGGAACAAGACTCTGATCAAGGTGCGAGCCTTTCGCGCGCGTCGAAAAATGAAAAACTTTCTCGAAGAAATCGAGAGCCAAGAAAGAACATGAATCCAACCAACCATTGGAAAAAGCTCGCAGCTTGGGGCTGCCGAGGAGCGCCCACACCCACGGACGCCACTGCACCTTGCGGCTTCGCCTCTCGCGTGGCAGCACGTTGGGCGCGTGGCGATATCCAGACCGTCCCGAACCTCTGGGAACATTTCTCCCTCCGTTCCGTCGCCGTCGCCACCGTGATCATGCTGACAACGATCTCCCTGAACTACGATCTGCTGACCGAAGGCATCACCCCTGACGTGGGGATCACAGATGCGATCGAAACCCCGCTCCTCTGACATGAAGATGCCCACCTCTTTCAAAGTCATTGCCTCCCTCGTCGCAATCTTCGTCGCCGGTGCCGTCACCGGCTCGGTCATCACCTTTCAGGTCGTGAAACACGTCGTCAACGCCCGCACCAATCCCGATCAATGGTCCGGCCGCGTATTGCGGGAATACAAGCACCGCCTTGATCTCACTCCGGCACAGATGGATCAGATCAAACCGAAAATGATGACCGCCGGCCGGGAACTCAAATTTGCCCGCACCGAGTTCATGCAGAACTATTCCGCCATTCTCAGGGAAACCAACGAAGACATCTTCGTAGCCCTCACCCCCACTCAACGCAAACACTTCAAACAATTCCGCCGCGAACAGATCGGAAAAATGCGGGCAAGGAATCCCAATCAGCAACCGCGTCCGCGTCCGATGCAGCAACTCCGCCCCGATCAGCGTGAATTGCAGAATCGCCGAATCGAAGGGGAGCGCAGTCGCGCAAACGGCACCAACCGAACGGGCACCGCTCACCCCAGCCGCAGCCTCAAAGAATTGAACCGGCGTCCTGAATTCGACAATACCCCCGTCGAAAAGTAGCAGCCTCTCAATCATTCCCAAATTGCTTGGAGGCGCATCTCCACTCGCATAGGTTCTGTCCACATTATGGCAGATCAGACAATCAAGATTGCACTTGTCGGCGCGGGTATGTTTGGCGGCGATGTCCACCTGCGAGCCTATGCCGATCTCCAACGCTTCGGTTTGGCCGGCCAACTCGCGCGCCTCGGCCTCGACCACTGGACCAATGACATTGCTCCCGTGAAATTCGAACTCGTCGCCGTAGCAACGCGCTCCGAAAAATCCGCCAACAAATCAGCTGACCATTTCGAATCCATCACCGGACATCGCCCCGCCTGTTTTCATGGCGATGCACCGTGGGATGACATTCTTGAAGCGTACCCCGATCTGGACGTGATGGCCGTCGCCACCCCCGACCACCTTCACACTCCCGTCGTGCTGGCCGCGCTGAAAAGCAACGTTCATGTCATCACCGAAAAACCCATGTGCCTCGCCCTGAGCGAAGCCGACGAAATCATCCACCTCGCCAAGGCCAACGATCGCATCGTCGCCGTGGACATGCACAAGCGCTACGACCCGGATCATCTCCGAATCCGCGACGATATTTCAAAACGCATCGGCGATCCAATTTATGGAACGGCCTATCTGGAGGAGCCGTTGGAAGTTTCCACCAGCACATTCAAATGGGTGGAAGACAGCGATCCGTTCAGCTACGTGGGACCGCACTGGACAGATCTGATCCATCACTACTACCGAAGTCTCCCGGTCTCACTCACCGCCGTCGGTCAGAAGAAGCGATTGATACGACAGGGCATCGACGCCTTTGACGCCGTTCAGGTCCGTGTCGATTACGCCAACGGGATGAGTATCAATTACCACAACAACTGGGTCACGCCCGAGGACTTCGAAGGCCCGGTCAACCAGGGGCATGAAATCGTCGGCACCGATGGCAAGGTCGAGAGCGATCAGCAGTACCGCGGCCTCCGCTACTGGAACGCTGGAGGGGGAAGTCGCACGTCGAACAACCACTTTACCCGCGACGTCCGGCGCCCCGACGGATCAAATGCCTACATCGGCTATGGAGTCGACAGTCTCACCGCTGGCATGGCCGTCATCTGTCGTTCCAAGTTTCAGTCCGCCACGCGTGATGAACTGGCGGAACTCTACCCAACCGCAGAAGACGCCCGCATCACCGTGGCGATCGTCGATGCGGCAGCTCACGTCAGAGATCTGAACTTTGCGTCGATACAGGCGGGAAAAGGCGCGCTCGCTACCGCCCGGTTCGCTGACGGGATTACTATTTGCGATCCGAACTCGAATCCTGTTGAACGCGAGATTTATCCCCACGCGCTGTAGAACGGCCCCCCAAGTATCCCCCAGATGCTCCCTCACCCCATTGGATTACTTCGATTCGTCGGCATCATCGAAGGAGTATCATTTCTCATTCTCCTATTCATCGCGATGCCGTTGAAATACATGGCCGACCAACCCCTGGCGGTTCGAATTGTCGGAATGGCCCACGGCGTTCTGTTCCTCGCCTATATCGGCGTTCTGATCCGCGCCAAAATTCACGCGAAATGGACACTGAAACGAACCGCCGCCTTGCTGATAGCCGCACTCCTGCCATTCGGTCCGTTCATAGTCGATCGCAGACTGAAGAAAGAACAGGCGAGGTAAGATGCACCATCCCCGCTGCTCTCCAAAAGTGCAATGTGGCGGCGAGCGTGAGCGAGTGGACCTTAGGTCAACCGCGTCGTTCTTTCTCCACACCCATTGGGGCATCAAAAACGACAGCTACAAACTGCGCCGAATCCACTCGATGTAGTAATCCGGCCCCTCCGCTCCATACCCGGATATCTTGCTCACGAACGTTCCATCGCTCCGCAATACCGCCAGCAACGGATATCCGCCTTCCGCATCAAGTTGTGCGAACAATTGAAATTCAACAACCTCCTGCCGGGCGGGATCCTCTCCCAATATAGGAAACGTATATTTGCGAACAATCAGCTGCTCTTTCGCAAAAATTTTCCAAGCCGGTTTCGAAAACACGCCTTCCTCCAAGGCACGACAGGGCGGACAGCTCACCAACGAGTAATATAGCAAAATCACGCGATCCGAATCCGCCGCCTCTTTAACTTTCTGACTCAGCTCTGAACGGAGAGTCTCGTCGAGACGCAAAGATTTGAGCGGCAGGCTAAGCGAGTCCTCATCCGGCGCGAGGACGTAGGAAAGTGTGACCAGATAGATCGCCACCACGATCACCCCGAAGACAATCCAAGTTCGTTTCATGCCAGAACCTCCTTCACAACGCGCCCATACAGATCTGTCATCCGATAATCGCGCCCCTGAAAGCGGTGAGTCAGGGTTTCATGATCAATTCCCAACTGATGAAACATCGTGGCGTAGAGGTCATACACCGACATCGGATCCGCAGCTATGTTGAAGCACCAATCATCAGTCGCACCGTGACTCATTCCCGCCTTCACCCCGCCGCCCGCCATCCACATGGTGAAACAACGACCGTGATGATCGCGACCGAACTTCGCCATGCTCGGATTCGAACCTTGCGAAAAAACAGACCGACCAAATTCACCACCCCAGATCACCAGGGTATCATCCAGCAGCCCGCGTGATTTGAGATCACTGATCAAAGCCGCCGTGGCCTGATCAGTCTGACCACACTGCCGTGGGATGTCCTCAGGAATGTTGAAGTGGGCATCCCATCCACGATGAAACAACTGGATGAATCGCACGTCCCGCTCGGCCAATCGCCGGGCCAGCAGACAATTGTAGGCATAAGTCCCCTGCTCCCTCGCATCTGCGCCATACAAGTCAAAGGTCGCATCTGACTCACCCGACAGATCGGTGAGTTCCGGAACCGACGTCTGCATCCGAAACGCCATTTCGTATTGCGCGATTCGAGTGCGAATCTCCGGGTCTCGATACTCCTGAAAATTCGCTTCGTTCAGTCGGGCGATGGCATCCAAAGTCTTTCGCCTCAGATCGCGGGACATCCCGGCCGGATTATTGAGATACAGAACCGGTTCCGTCGCGCCACCAAACCGGACTCCCTGAAATGTGGACGGCAAAAAGGAACTCCCCCACATCCGGTCATAGATCGGAATGCTGCTTGGTTTCCCATTTGAAACCATCACCACGAATGCCGGCAGATTCTGATTCTCGCTCCCCAGCCCGTAAGACACCCAGGCACCCGCGCTCGGGCGGCCCGGAAACTGCAGACAGCTCTGCATGAATGTCGCCGCCGCATCGTGATCAATCTGCGGCGTGTTCATCGACTTGATCACGCAGAGATCGTCAATGACGCGGGCCGTGTGCGGCAACAAATCCGATACCCATGAGCCGTTCTGCCCATGCTGCTTAAATCCCCACGGAGATCTCATCACCGGAAAACTCGCCTGCCCCGCCGTCATGCCGGTCAGCCGCTGATCCCCCACGACGGACTTGGGAATCTCCTGTCCATGCACCGTGTCGAGAAACGGCTTGTAATCGAAGGTCTCCATCTGCGATGGACCACCGTGCTGAAACAGAAATATGACCCGCTTCGCCTTGGGGGCGAATTGAGGAAACCTCGGCGGCAAGGGATTCAGTCCACCATCCTTTGCCAGAAGATCCTGTTTCAACAGATCCCCCAGCGCTGCCGCACCAACGCCACCCGTCATGCGGCCGAAGAAGCTACGGCGCGACATCACATTCCGGAATGTGTCCTGCGGATTCATTCTTTGCTTAGGGTCGTGTCGAGATTCAACAACACGTTGGCTACTGTCACATAGGCGGCCAATTCGACGGAATCCAGAACCTCACCGGGCTCAAGCGCAGCCAACTCATCCGCAGCGCTTCGATCGTTCCGGAATTCGTTGTGCGCGGCATTCCAAGCGTCCTGCAATACATCCAGCTCGATCCCCCTCGCAGCGCGGGACGTTGCGAGTTTCAGACCGAATCTCAGACGCGAGCGCAGATCACCAGCCGAGGCCATCATCCTGCGCCCCAGACCTTGGGCCGCATCCACAAAGCCACGCTCATTGAGCGCAGCCAACGCCTGCAAAGGTGTGTTCGTTCGCCTCGCCCCAACGCTGCAAAACTCACGGTCCGGGGCATCGAACAAAAACAGACTTGGCGGCGCGATCGCCCGACGCCAATAGGTGTAAAGACTTCGACGGAAAAGATCTTTCCCGGTTGAAGACTCATACGCCCGGTTGCTGGTAAGCCGCCACCGGCCTTCCGGTTGATGTGGAAACACCGAATCCCCTCCAACTGTGCCATCCAACAATCCTCCAATTGACAAGGCCTGGTCGCGCAATACCGCTGCGGAGAGCCGATGCCTCGGGCCACGTGAAAGGAATCGATTCTGCGGATCACGCTTCCAACTTTCGGAAGTGCCCGATGATGACTGTCGGTAAGTTGAACTCGTCACGATCAACCGAATCAGCGCTTTCAGATCCCAACCCGAACGAACGAACTCAGTTGCCAGCCAATCTAGCAATTCCGCCTGAACGGGCCGGGGAGACTGCACTCCGAAATTCTCTGGAGTCTCGACGAACCCAAGACCGAACAAGTGCTGCCACACGCGGTTCACTGCCACCCGGGCGGTGAGCGGATTTCTGCCATCCACGAGCCAACGCGCGAACCCAAGTCGGTTGCGTGGCTGTCCTGCGGCCATCGGCGGCAGAATCTTTGGAGTAGCCGCGACAACCCTGGCTCCGAGCTGATCGTATTGACCACGAATACGCATGTGACTCCGTTTCCCAGGTCCTTCCACCATCACCATCGTCGTTGGCAGTTTGCCGACAAACTCACGGCGGATCGTCTTCGTGGCATCAAGATTCGCGACCGCATTTCGAATCTCCACACTCGCACCAGTTCCGAGGAAACACTCGCGAATCAACTGCATCTGCGCGGGGGATCTCCGATTTGTCGAGATACCCGCGATCTGCGGAATCGTTTGCTTCACAGCGAGCATCGCAACTTCCGCTGCACCGAGATCCCGGCGGTAGAATCGCAATTCGTCAATCGCTCCACGAAATCCCGGCGCGATTTCACTGTAGCCGAGGAAGAGCGGCTCCTGGATCTTCTTACCATCTATCGCGCTGTCCTGAATCACTCGGATCGGTGCCTCCTGACCATTCAGATAGACATGGTAGGCCAGCAATTGGACCCGTCCGTCGCAGGTCAACGCGAAGTGATACCAGTGATTACGTTTCAGTTGCTCCTTCAATTCGAACCAGGTGACTGCGTAGTTCCAACGCGACGACAACATGAACCGAAGTTTCCGTTTTTTGATCTCAACAACCGTCCCCATCCGCAGATCATCCGGGTCGTTGAGTTCTGAAAGAATCACGCCATCGCGCAAATCATCCGCCTTGAACCAGAACGAAACCGTGAACCGATCCCGCCCCCAGAGATTGCCAACCTTCTTGTCGAACTCGTAGTAGGAGCGACCGTCGAACTTCATCGCGCTTCCCAGAACACCCGGAACGAACCGGACCTGTCCCCGTTGGGACTTTCCTTTTGGTTCCATGTCATCAAGCGGGAAGTGGTTCACCAAGCCCTTGGGGATGATCCTGTAGGTAGTGCTCGCTTGAATGGCACCTTCCCAATTCACTTGCCCAGCCGCGATCTGCGGCTCCAATTCAGTCAGCTTTTGCTGAGCCTGATCCACGTCGGAATCAAGGTGGCGAAGCTCTTGACCTTGCTCACGGGTCGGCGTTTTGACGCGCGGATGCGAGTTGAAGAGGATGGCCTGCCCGTTCTCCGGCACCTGGTCGAAGAACGCGAGCATCTCGAAGTATTCCCGGGAAGTAATCGGATCAAACTTATGATCGTGGCAGCGAGCGCAGACCATGGTCAGGCCTAACCACACGGTGGCCGTCGTTTCGAGCCGGTCAGCCGCGTTTTCAAAAAGAGACTCTGCCTGAATCGTTCCGCTCCCCTTGTCATACCGATGATTACGATTGAAGCCAGTGGCCAGAATCTGATCCGGGGTAGGCTTGGGAAGCAGATCCCCCGCGATTTGTTCGATCGTGAACTGGTCATATGGCAGGTTACGGTTAAACGCCTCGATCACCCATTCCCGCCACCGCCACATATGACGCTGCGCATCGCTCTGAAACCCATCCGTGTCCGCGAATCGCGCCGCCTCCATCCAGCCCCACGCGAAATGCTCACCAAATCGCGGCGAAGCCAGAAAGCGATCCACCAGACGCTCGTAAGCTCCGGAAGAGCGATCCGCTTGAAACTCCGCCAACTCACCTGCCGAAGCCGGCAAACCACGGAGATCCAACGAAAGCCGCCGGATCAGAATAGCCCGCGACGCCTCCGCCTGAGGCATCCAAGAACGCGGGCCCATCCGTGCCCGCGCAATTCGATCAACAGCGTTTCGACACCAGTCCAGATCAACCGTCGGTAGTGCCGATCGAACCGGCTGACTGAACGCCCAGTGCGCTTCCCCATCCCCACTGGTCCCACTCGCCGGCCCAGCAACGCCAAGCGAAGCCAGCGAGAACACAAACAGCAGATTGATTGGCAGACAGCCGGGCATAAATCAGAACTATAGTTCCGACGCCAGTTCTTGCACAGAATTTCATGGAAATCCGTTGCCCCCGTGTCGCCCCACGCTGGTGCAAAGATTAGCTTCAACGGAGACGAGCCGGAGGGGATGTCCCACCACTTCTGGAGAGCTCGACTACGGGATGTGAAGTGCACATCAAATGGAGAACGAAAAGCATAGGCAAAGAAATGGGGAATTCTCCTCAATGGATCCTATTCCGCGGCCCAACATTCCTTTGCCTGCTCAGGAAGTTTGGAGCTGAAGAGGTGACCCTATGAAGCAAAACAAGCTACGGTAGCAGCCGACCTGAGGCGGCTCAAACTCAACTGCGAAACACGCGAATAAATAACGAACAATTTTTATCCATCCATAAATGCCACAGTTTCCCTCTATTTTTTTCAGTGTCAGGAGCCAAGGCTTCAATCGCTAGGATACTATTCCGTTCACGACCTGTCCGTGAACATCCGTCAGGCGGAAGTCGCGTCCGGAGTAGCGGTAGGTGAGGCGTTTGTGATCAAGGCCAAACTGATGAAGGATCGTGGCGTGGAGATCGGGCATGGAGATCGGATTCGTCGCTGTTGCCAGTCCAAATTCGTCGGTGGATCCGTAGACTGAGCCGGCCTTCACACCGCCCCCGGCCATCCAAATTGTGTAGCCGTCAATGTGATGGTCCCGCCCTACCCGGTTGGGGTCGGTGATTTTGCCTTGAATCGTGGAGGTTCGTCCCATTTCACCGCCCCAGATGACAAGTGTGTCATCGAGCATGCCACGGGATTTGAGATCAGTGAGCAGTGCGGCGATCGGTTGATCAGTATCCGCGCAGAGTGCCTTCAAGCGAGGGATGATTCCGCTGTGGTTGTCCCAAGGTTGGCCGCCGCCGTAATACGCCTGCACGTAACGCACGCCACGTTCGGCGAGTCGTCGTGCCATGAGCAGGTTCCGGCCCTGCGTTGTATCGCCATACATCTCCCGAATGGAGGCGGGTTCTTTGGTTACGTCGAACGCATCCGTCGCGGCGCTTTGCATGCGAAAGGCCAGTTCCATCGAATGTATCCGGCTGTTCAGGCGCTCATCCTCGGGGCGACGTCGCAGGTGGTGTTCGTTGAAGAAACGGGTGAGCGCAATCTGGGAACGTTGTGATCCTGAGCGGATGTCGTCGCGGGTGAGATGCGGTATCAGTTCCGCGCCCTTGCTCGCCGTTTCGATGTGTGTGCCTTGGTAGACGCCGGGAAGAAATGAACTTGTCCAATTGCGGGATTGCGCAGTGGGCATACCATTGGGGATCAGGACAACGTATCCCGGAAGGTTTTCGCTTTCTGTGCCCAGGCCGTAGAGCAGCCAGGAACCGATGCTCGGCCGGGGCAAGGTCGAGTGGCCGGTATTCGTCAGCAACAGTCCAGGCGAGTGATTCGCAACTTCACCCACCATGGATCGGATGACGCATAAATCGTCGGCATGACGGGCGACGTTGGGAAAAAGCTCGCTGATGTCCTGACCGCTTTGCCCCCGCTTACTGAACTCGAATGGTGAAGCGAAGATACTTCCGACCCGGCCACGCTGGGTGCGTTGCAACCGATTTTTGACACTGTCTGGGAGCGGTTTGCCGTGCAACGCGGCCAACTCCGGTTTCGGATCGAAGGTGTCGATCTGCGAGGGACCGCCATTCATGAAGAGATGAATCACCCGTTTGGCTTTGGCCGGGAAGTGGGGTTGGCGAACTGCCAGCGGGGCTGTTGATTGCACAGCGGAATCCGGTGCCACATTCGCCATCAGATCCGATGCGGCGGCGGCACCCAAGCCGATCCCTGCCTGTTGGAGCCAGTCGCGTCGGTTGAGATTGAAGGGCTGGTCCTGGTTCTTCATGTCAGTCGACGTATTGGAATTCGTTGCTCATGTAGAGAGCCTGAGCCATCAGCGGCCAGGGTGAGTCGAGACGTGGGGTCTGCTCGTTGTAGAAACGTGATTGCTGGCTGACGAAACGCACCGAGCGTTCGCGTTCGATATCGGTTGGAGCTCGTTGAACGATCCGGGCAAAAAGGTGATTCACCCGCTCCACATCAGTTTTACAGTCCTTGAATTCCGTCGTCTGTGCGATGGCGCGGGATTGATCGATGACAAACGGAGAGTTCATCGTGAACAGTGCCTGCGGGGCCACGATAGATTCACCTCGTTGAGAAGCGCTTTGCATTGCGGACGGGAAATCAAACGCGCGGAGAGTGGGGTCCAGATTGAAGCGGTTGACGAATCCGTAGATGGACCGCTTCCTCGTATAATCCTTGCCCCAGAGATGGCCGGCGCGGCCCAATGGGGTAGGATCAAGTTGGCCTGAGGTTGCCAGCAGACTGTCGCGCAATGCCTCCACGTTCAGGTGGCTTCGGTTCGCCCGCCAAAGCAGTCTGTTTTCGGGATCCAGTTCCGCGGCTTCGCTGCGATGTCCACTGCGCTGTTGGTAACAGCGTGAAGTTACGATCTGCCGGACCAGATGCTTTAGTGACCAGCCATTCTCGACGAAGTCGTTCGCGAGCCAGTCGAGGAGGCGAGGATGAGTTGGGGCTGTTCCCTGCAAACCAAAATCGGAAGGGGTCGCGACCAGATACGAACCCATCAGGAATCCCCAAATTCGATTCACAAACACGCGGGCGGTCAGCGGGTTGTCATTGGCAACAATGTGATTCACCAGGTCGAGTCGTCCGCTGTATTTTACTGCGAAGGGCGTGCCTTTCGGGTCCAGAATTTTGAGGAATCGTCGCGGGATTGATGCGCCGCGTTCCCCTCGGTTCCCCCGGACGTAGACGAAAGGCGTGACCGGCTTGCGGGTCTCCTTCACCACCATGGCCCGAGCGGGTGCTCCTTCATGGAAGAGCAGCAGCTCGGCCAGTTCTGTTTCGCGGATCTTCGCGGCAACCGACCGCCGGTTGTTTCTGGATTTTGTATTCCCGGCAGCTTCGACTTTCTTATCGATCGCGGTTCGGCGTCGCTCGTAGTCGGCGGTCGTCTTGGCGTCGCTTGAAACATTTGGCATCTCTGGCATCGCCTTCTCGTTCAGGGGATCGGAGCGGGAGATGGAAGCGAACACGCCGTGTAAAGAATAGTAGTCGGTCGTGGGGACGGGTTCGAATTTGTGGTCGTGGCAGCGGGCGCAGGCCACCGAGATTCCCAGCAGGCCGCGCGTCGTCACGTCGATCCAGTCATCAATGGAATTGTCCGTGTTCCGGCGGTGCGGGCCAACGGACAAGAAACCTAGCGCGGCCAATTCCGGAGCGTTTTTGTCCATGCCAAGACGATCGGCGGCGAGTTGCTCGCGAATGAACTGTGGGTATGGTTTGTCCGCGTTAAAGGCCTCGATCACATAATTTCGATAGGTGAACGCGAAGGGGAAATAGTGAGGGGTCTTGGTATCCGCACGATAGGTGCTGTCAGTATCGGCATAACGCGCCACGTCCAACCACATACGCCCCAGATGCTCACCAAAGTTACCGGCAGCAAGCAACTGGTCGATCGCGCCCTTGATCGCAGGTCCACGATTGGCGGCGGCCGCTGCTGCGACAAATGCCGCGACCCCCTCTGGAGTTGGCGGTAATCCGGAGAGATCAAAACTGAGTCTTCGGATCAACGTTCGGGCATCGGCTGCCCTGCTCGGTTTCAGGTTGGCTTCTGCAAGGCCGGCGTAAACAAACTGATCGATTGGGTTCCGGTTCCAAACCGGATCGCTGACCTGGGGAGGTTTTTCAGCTTTCACAGGTTGGAAGGCCCAGTGATTGGCGGCTTGGGCAAAGAGATACTTTTGATCTCCCAAGCGTGAAAACTTCGTCTGCCCCATGTCGTCTTTCGGGCCAGGTGCACCGAGTTTGACCCAGCGTTCGAACTCGGCAATGACGCTTGGATCCAACCGATACTTGGGTGGCATTTGGAGATCCTTGTTGCTGTGTCGAATCGCCTTGATCAGCAGGGATGCATCCGGTTCGCCGGGCACGATCGCGTTCTCCGTGTCCCCTCCTTTGAGCCAGCCTGATTCACGATCAAGGAGGAGACCTCCTTTGCGTTCCTTGGATTCCTCGGAGTGACAGTCGTAGCAGTGTTCCACCAAAAGCGGTCGGATCCGTATTTCGAAAAATTTCGCCCCTGACGACGATTTGACTGAGTCTGCTCCGACCGGGAGAGCGAGCACTACCAAGGTCAGGGTGTAGATGAAACAGTTCATGAATGGCGGCGTTTCTACGACGGTCGCTGCCGTGGAGCATTCGAATATCTACGCGTGCAAGGTTTCCGGCAGCTCGAGGGCTTTCAGCGTCGCTTTGAAGTCATCAGGCCAGGGGGCTTCGCATTCAATAACTTCGCCGCTGGTTGGATGGGTAAAACCGAGCCGGAAAGAGTGCAGCATCTGTCGGGGCGGATCATAACCGTTCAGGTGCTGAATCTGCGTATTCCGATTCCGTCCATACATCGCGTCGCCCAGTATCGGGTGCCCGAGATATTGGAAGTGCACCCGGATCTGGTGGGTTCGGCCGGTGTGAATTATTGCTTCTGCCAGACTGGCGTGATTCAGCTGACGGAGACGCCGATAGCTGGTGTGGGCTTGCTTCCCTTCATCATCGTCCAGTGCCGCCATTCGTTTTCGGTGAGTGGGATGACGGGAAATCGCCGCGCGGATCTCGCCGGCCAGTCGCGTTAACTGACTGCAGACAATGGCGTGATAGACCTTCCGGGTCTCGCGATCGGCAAATTGCCGACAAAGCTCGATGTGCGTCGGGTCATTCTTGGCCACCACGATGCAGCCGCTCGTATCAAGATCCAAACGATGAACGATTCCCGGGCGGGCGACGCCACCGATTCCACTCAGATCGCCTTTGCAATGGTGAAGAAGTGCGTGGACCAACGTCCCGGTCTCGTGGCCGTTTCCGGGATGCACGCAGAGACCCGGGGGCTTGTTGATGACCAGCAGATCCTGATCTTCAAAAAGCACGTCGAGGGGGATGTCTTCCGGTTCCGGGATCGACGGACGGACATCGGGCCAGCTGACCACGACCACCTCCCCGGCCTTGGGAGTATGCTTCGGTTTGACTGACTCACCATCGACAGTGATGTGCCCTTCCTTGATCAGGCGTTGGATGGTTCCACGCGACACCGCTTGGAATACGCCGCCAAGATACTGATCCAGCCGCTCGCGCGGCCGGGAAAACTCGACGGTATGGGTATCACTTCGATCCGACATCGGCGCGAGTGTAGCGCACCCGGGTGGGAGCGAATAGCCCCTTCGGTCTTGAATCCGGATTGGGCAGGTCTATCGATCTCCAACGGCTTGCAATAATGTCCTCTCTTGTCTGAATGTTTTAGCCCTCCGCCTTTTGCCTGCCAGTTCGGCGATTGTGGCGGACTCGATGGTGAAAATATGTGGGACAAAAATGTTCAATCATCCTCAAGTGCCCGTAGCGAAACGGAAATAGAATGGAATAATCCGGGCCGTTCTCTATCCTGTCATGCGAATGAACCGATTCGACGAAAAGCTGGCCGAGCATGGATTCAGCCTGACGCGGACGGCTCTGGAGACCCTCCAGATCAACGTCGGGCGTAAATGCAATCAGGCCTGTCGGCATTGTCACGTGGACGCGGCACCTTGGCGGACGGAGATGATGAGCGAGGCGACCGCGCATCGGATCGGCGACTGGATTACGCAGCATCGGCCCGCTGTGCTCGATATTACCGGTGGTGCTCCGGAGCTGAGCGAGTTTTTCAGATACTTCGTGGAAAAGGGAAGCGAAGTGGGAGCCCGGATAATTGACCGCAATAACCTGACCATCATCGAAGAGGAGGGCTTTGCCTGGCTCCCGGCTTATCTCGCTGAGTACAACGTGGATGTCATCGCCTCCCTGCCCTGTTATTCGGCCAAGAACGTCAACCAGCAGCGCGGCAATGGTGTGTTCGACAAAAGTATCTCGGCCTTGAAGAAACTGAACGCCTTGGGATATGGGACCAAACACACGCTGCACCTCGTCTACAATCCCTTGGGGGTGAATCTTCCCGGCCCGCAGGGGGAACTCGAAGCCGACTACAAGGAAGCGTTGCACAACGAGTTCGGAATCACTTTCAACAGTCTGTTGACCATTACGAACCAACCAATCGCCCGGTTCGCGGAAGATCTGCGCAAGCAGGAAAAATGGGACGAGTATCTCGAACTGCTCGTGAATAGTTTTAATCCCGGGACGCTCGAAGGCCTGATGTGCCGGGGCACGCTGAGCGTTGGCTACGACGGGGACCTCTACGACTGTGACTTCAATCAGATGCTCGGCATGCAGTTGAAGAACGGGAAACCGCTCAATCTCTGGGACATCACGCCGGACTATCTCGCCGGACGGGCGATTGAGACCGGGATTCATTGTCTCGCCTGCACGGCGGGAGCGGGAAGCAGCTGTAATGGAGCGCTTGCGTGAACATGGGCGGCGGTCTTCGGGCATTGCTGTTTTTGGTATTGCTCGCCGCTCGTTTGTCGGCGGCGGAAGATCCGACCATGGCGCTCCGCAAAATGGGCGGCTACGTGGGGACAAATTCGCAGGGAACCGTAATCAAGGTCAATCTGAACGGCTTACCTGCCATCACCTCCAAAACGCTGAAGCAGGTTGCCAGATTCCCTGATCTGACCGATCTGTCCCTCGAAGGCACTCCGGTGGATGATGGGGCGTTGGAACAGCTCGGTAAACTCGCTCGGCTGGAATGGCTCAACCTTTACCGCACCAAGATCACTGATCGATCGACGGCGATACTTTCGGGACTGACGTCTCTAAAAATGCTACCGATCGGTTCCACGGAGATCTCAAACTCCGGCCTCACGAATTTGGCCCGGCTTTATCAGTTGGAATACCTGGGATTACGGGACACCCAAATCACTGACACTGGGCTTGCCTGCCTCAATGCCCTCACGAATCTTACCGGATTGCATCTGGGTGAAACGAAAGTGACTGATCAGGGGCTCTATCAAATTTCCCGCTTGTCCAAACTGGAGAAGCTCTGGCTTCACGACACCTCAGTCACGGACGATGGAGTTCAGAAACTGAGAACACTCTCCAAGCTGAAACAGTTGATCGTTTACGGCACGAGCGTTACGGCGGCGGGCTACGCGAGATTGCAAAAAGCGCTTCCAGATTGCTTCATCCTGTATCGGCTCGAATAGATAGCAGCGCGTCATTTCAAAGCCGGTTTTGAGCGGCGGCGAACAACAGTCGCAAGTGGCGAGAGGAACGAAAATCCTGACCACAACTCGAGTTACCCAAATGCTTGGCCAAGCGCAACTGGACGGGCCGGAAAGGTAAATCATGACCCGAAAGTAATCAAAGGAACGGAAGCCACGGGACTTTCGTTTGGCCGTTTGGATCAGCCCATTGACGACCTCGGCAGGCCCGTTGGTCAGACGCATCCAAAAAACTGTACCAAAATGACCCTTGTACTTTTGAAAAATGAGTAGGGATGCAAACAGAGCATCCCGCCTCGGAGTCGAACGGTGTGAGAGATAAGGATCTACTTCCCCTTGCGCGATTTCTTCGTTTTGGCGGGAGTCGGAGGTTCTTCGATGAGGGCATCCGGGCTGAGTCGGGTTTGGCCTTGGGTCCATTCTGTCGCGCGGTGAACCAGTGCGGTGGCATCTCCCAAGCTCAACTTGTGTTTGATGTTCTCGCGGTAGGTTTCGATGGTCTTGAAGCTGAGTCCCAGCGATTCGGCAATATCTCGGGTCCCCTTGCCGGTTCCCAAGAGGCGGAACACCTGCAGTTCCCGGTCGGAAAGTGTATCAACGTCGGTTCCTTCTGCTTCGCTCCGGGATTCCACCATTCGTTTGACCGCCAGCGCAGCGACGCGTTTGCTTACAAAAAGATCGCCCTCGAGAACCGTCTTGATACCGATGAGAACGTCGTCGGTCGCACGCTCCTTCATGATGTAACCCTGAGCTCCGGAACGCAGCGCTCGTTCGGCATAGAGTGCCTCGTCGAGCTGAGAGAGGACTAGGATCGGCAGGTCTGGTTCAATCGCCCTGATTGACTTGATCAGTTCCAGACCGTCGCGGTCACCGAGACAGAGATCCATTACGAGAACATCCGGCTGGAGCTTTTCCACACCGGCGAGGGTCTGGGAGAAGTCTTCCGCTTCGCCGCAACATTTCATATCCGGTGTTGCGTCGATCATGCTCTTGATACCGAGACGCAGGAACGGATGATCATCTGCAATCAGCACCTGCACTTTTTTGTTGTCTGCATCGCCCATTAGATTTGTTTCAGCCCACCACGGTGGCGGCAGGATCTTTGTGCGGCAACTCATTCATATGAGTCACGCGGTTGCGTCCGGTCAGTTTGGAGTGGTAAAGGGCTTCGTCGCTGAGCGCGACCAAATCGGCCGGCGTCTTCACGTCCGAGGTCATGGTGCCGACGCCAATACTCACGGTGATCGCACGCTGTTCCCAAGATACGGATTCGATCTCGGCACGAACGCGCTCAGCCAATCCCAATACCACGTCGCGTTGGGTAAAGGGCAGGATTACTACGAACTCCTCGCCGCCGTAACGCGCCACAAAGTCGGTGCTCCGGGTGGCCTTTGTCAGACATGTGGCCACGATCTTCAGCACTTCATCACCGGCTGGATGACCGTAGGTGTCGTTGAATATTTTAAATTTGTCCACATCGAGCATCATCAGGCTGAGCGGAAGCTCGTACCGGGCGGATCGATTGTATTCGTCCTCCAGTCGCTCTTTGAATGCACGGTGGTTATTCAGTCCGGTCAGGCCATCGGTGCGCGCCAGCTCAGAGAGTTGCTCATTGGCAATGCGCAGCTGTTCCTGTTGCTCGCGGAGTTGCTGGTTACGATCATGCAGTTCGGCCTGGGTCTCGATCAGCTGGTTGTTCTGCCTGACCGCGCTGTCATAGGTGGAGAACAGCAGATTGACCATCTGCCGCCGGCCGGCGGTAACCTGGTGCTCGTCTCCCTCCACGAACACGTCAAGAGGTGTCTCTGGGGGTTCGGGTGCTCCCGGCGGATGGACGAAAAGTTCAGTCACGCTGCGCAGCAGGAAATCGCGGGTATAAGGTTTGGTCAGGTAATAATCCGCGCGGGCCTTGAGGCCGGCGAGAATGCTCAGCGGGCTGGAAAGGGTCGTCAGCAGAATGACGGGAATATGATTCCGTTTGGCGTCTTCCTTGATGGCCGAGCAAAGTTCATAGCCACTCATGCCCGGCATGTTTATGTCGGAGATGATCAGGTCGACCTGGTTCTTTCCCAAGGCCTTGAGCGCTTCGTCCCCGCTGCGGGTGATAATGGGCTCGTGACCGCCGTACCGAAGAATGTTCCGCAACGCCAAAGATTCTGTTGGGCTGTCTTCGGCCACCAAGATGCATTGGCCAGTTTTATCCGCAGCTACGCTCATAGGAAACGCCGGTAATCTCGCACGGGGAAAGGCCTACTCACGATAAAAATCGAGGGTCTCCTTCAGGCCTTCCCCGAAGGAAACTTCGGGCTCGTAGCCCAGTCCGGCGCGGGCCTCGGAGATGTCCGCCTGTGAATCCTTGATATCGCCGGCACGCGCTTCCTTGTGGACTGGTTCGAGGCTTTGATCGGTCAGCTTGTTCAGTTCCGCAGCGAGCTGAAGCAGGTCGATGCTTACTCCGCAGGCCACGTTGAACACTTTGCCCGCCACCTTCGCCGAATCGCCTTCCGCCGCCAGGAGGTTTGCGTTGACCACGTTCTTCACAAACACGAAGTCGCGGGACTGTTTGCCGTCGCCGAAAATAAAGGGCGCATTGCCTTCGAGTATGGAGGTGCAAAATTTTGCAATCACACCGGAATAGGGCGAGTCGAACGACTGGCGCGGACCAAACACATTGAAGTAGCGGAAACTGACTGCTTCCAGCGCATAGAACTGGTGGAACATCACGCCGTAGCGTTCGGCGGCGTACTTCTGCAAACCGTAGGGGGAAATGGGACAGACACCATCTGTCTCCTGTTTGATGGGCTTGGGAGCATCTCCATAAACCGCCGATGAAGAGGCGAACATGAAGCGTTTCACTCCAAAATCCCGGGCGGCTACGAGCATCTGCAATGAGGCGTCCAGATTTTCCTCGTGCGTTTTCACCGGCTTTTCGATGGACAACGGTACCGACGGCTGAGCGGCTTCATGAAAGACCCACTCAGAGCCCTCAGTCAGTTTGCGAATCAAATCGGTATCGCAGACATCGCCTTTGACGAATTCGATATCATCGCCGTTCCCGGCCCAGGCGAGGTTCTTCTCATCGCCCGTGCTCAGGTTGTCGAGAATGACCACTTTGGAGCCACGGCGACAAAGTTCCTGAGTGATATGCGAGCCAATGAACCCGGCGCCCCCCGTTACGAATGCTTTCATAGTCTGTTTGTCTGCCTCAAAAGACTCATGGCAAGAGTCGATGTGCGCCGGCAGTGTCTTACCCGGCGGGAATCAGGAGCAAGTTCAAAAGTGGATTCGGATGAAAATGCGGAATCCTTCGCCGGGAAAATCGCTGTTCGAGATTTGGCCGCTGAAAACAGCTTCACGCTCGCGGCTGCATTTCAGGGACAGTTTGGCAGCGACACGAGAATTAAGGTTGGCGATTTCTGGGATTCTCTTAGGCTTTCGCAACTGAACGATGTCAGGCGACACTTTACAGCGAATGCCCTGCCCGAATTGTGGGAAGAAGATC
The DNA here is from genome assembly GCA_047608975.1 of Limisphaerales bacterium. Taxonomy (GTDB): domain Bacteria; phylum Verrucomicrobiota; class Verrucomicrobiia; order Limisphaerales; family JAYPXF01. The sequence goes on from JBLFYM010000009.1 coordinate 61,503, forward strand.
AAGTTTGGACCCGAAGATGTTGGTTCGGACGCCTTCTGCCCGCATTGCGATACTCCGGTCGTACTCAGAGCCCCGGGCGTTTCACCGGCACCACCGCCCAAGCCGACGGATGGAATGTCGAAGAAGCAACTGATCGCCATCCCCTCCATTATTTTCGCTGTTGTGTTTTCGTTGATCGCCGGAATTGGGCTGCTGAAGCGTGGCAAGGGCGCGAAGCAGGCCAAGGCGGAGATCGAGAACATGTCCGATGAGGATTGGCTGAAGGCAAAGAAGAGCAACAAACCTACAGCCAACGGGACCGCCAAGAAAAAAGGCAAGCAAGTGGCCTTGCTCAGGGGGTACAAACGGCCGTTGGAGAAGTTCGTTCAAAAGAAGGTGATTTGGGGCAATCCCACGAAACGCAAAAGCGGTTCGCCCGTTCAGCTCATGGGGCACAAGATCGACAAGGCGGAAACTGGCAGTCTCACCTACGTGGTCGGGTTGGTGCAGAATCACACGGGCGGCCAGCTCTACAACGTTGAGGCTTTCTTCGATCTTTACGACGGAAAGGGCAAAAAGGTCGGCGACACCAAGGATTACTTTGGTATTCTTGCTCCGAAGGGGAAGTGGGAATTGCGCGCGACGATCTTCCAGCGGGGCGTCACATCGGCCAAGCTTCGCGATATCAAGTACGAGGCCGAATGATCGGCTCATCCGTTCTCGTGCCGGTCTACATTCTTCTGCAGAACACATTCATCCATGATTTCTCACGACAAATCTGAGGCCCTTTTTGACGAATCACTCAAACACATTCCAGGTGGCGTAAACTCTCCGGTAAGGGCATTTCGGGCAGTGGGCGGAAAACCGTTCTTTGTTGATCGTGCCAAGGGCCCGCATATCTGGGATATCGACGGAAACCAGTATGTCGATTACGTGGGCACTTGGGGACCGGCGATTCACGGACACGCGTTCGAACCGATCGTTCAGGCCGTCCAATCAACCGCGGTGAATGGAACCAGCTTTGGGATTCCCAATCCGCTCGAGGTGGACATGGCCAAGCTGATCAAGGAGTTCTTCCCGAGCATTGAGAAGGTGCGAATGGTGAATTCGGGAACTGAAGCGTGCATGAGCGCAATTCGCCTCGCCCGGGGATTCACGAAGCGTGACAAGATCGTAAAGTTCGAGGGCTGTTATCACGGACATCACGATTCACTGCTGGTAAAGGCGGGTTCTGGTGCTCTTACCTTTGGCAATCCGGATAGTGCCGGCGTGCCGGCTGAATTCACCCAACATACGATCCTGGTTCCTTTCAACGACGTGGCGGCCGTGGAGGCGGTGTTCGCGGCAAATCCGGGACAAATTGCTGGCATAATTCTCGAACCGGTCATCGGCAATGCCGGCTTGATCCTGCCGCACGACGGTTTCTTGGAACGACTCCGCAAGCTTACCGAGCAGAACGGCTCGCTGCTGATCTTCGACGAGGTCATGACCGGATTCAGGGTTGCCCGGGGGGGAGCGCAGGAACGGTTTTCGATCAAGCCGGATATTACCTGTCTCGGGAAGATAATCGGTGGAGGATTGCCGGTCGGGGCATTCGGTGGACGGGCTGATGTCATGGCGTGCCTGGCCCCGGAAGGACCGGTCTATCAGGCTGGAACGCTGAGCGGAAACCCTTTGGCCATGGCGGCGGGCATTGCCGCATTGAATGCCCTTAAATCGGGCGCAGCCCACGCGCGTCTGGAAGAGTTGGGGGCGCGTCTGGAAGAAGCGATGACCCGGGCAGCGCAGGACGCCGGGGTCGCCGTCACGATCCAGCGCTGCGGCTCGATGAGCTGCGCATACTTTGGGGATCACGAGGTGCGCAATCTCGACGATGCGATGAAATGTGATCGCGATCGGTTCGCGAAGTATTTCCACGGTATGCTCCAGGCGGGCATCTATGTCGCGCCATCCCAGTTCGAGGCCGGCTTCATCTCCACCGCGCATACGGAAGACGACATCGACCGGACGGCGGCGGCGGCGGCGGCAGTATTGAGAACCCTCTGACTCATGCGTGTTCTGGGACTTGATTACGGAAGCAAGCGCGTTGGAGTCGCGCTCAGCGATGAACTGCAGATGATCGCGCAGCCGCTTGAGTTTATTCTGGCCAAACCGTTTGATGAGTTTCTGAAGCGGCTGAAAGAGCTCCTGACGAGTCAGAATGTGGAGACGATAGTGGTCGGCATGCCTCGCAACATGAATGGCACTTACGGCCCCGCTGCCGAATCCGCGAAATCGTTCGCCAACAAGATCGGCGCTGAAGTTTCACAACCCATTCGGACCTGGGACGAACGCCTGACGAGCGTAGAGGCAAACCGTATTCTTATCGCGGGAAACGTCCGGCGGGGCAAACGGAAAGAGAAGGTCGACAAGATGGCCGCCGCTATCCTGCTGCAGAGCTTCCTCGATGCGCAGTCGCTGGCATGAACGAGCAGCAGGAGCATCTGAAATTCAGGCTGACGATCGCCTACGACGGAACGAATTACGAAGGATGGCAGGTTCAGAAGGTCGGACTTGGCGTGCAACAAAAGGTCGAAGAGGCAATTCAGGTTATTTTTCCGTCGGTGCGGCGGATCCACAGTTCCAGTCGGACGGATGCCGGAGTTCACGCCCGTGGCATGGTGGCGCACGTGGAAATCCCCAAGGCTGAGTTTCGGATGCCAATTCGGAAGCTGTCATTGGCACTCAATGCGAATCTGCCGGAAGATATCCGGATCACCCGCGCGGTTCGCTCCCCTGCCCGCTTCCATGCGCGGTTCGATGCCAAGGGCAAGCAATACCGGTATCAGGTCTGGAACCATCGAGTCATGAATCCGCTTTTGCGGCAAGTCGCGTGGCATGTTGCGCGAGATCTGGATATCGCCGCCATCCGTGAGGCGGCGAAGTGTTTTATGGGCCGACGTGACTACCGCTCGCTGGCCAACAGTCGTGAGTATGAGATGGAGAACACAGTGCGGACTCTCTTTCGCTGTGATGTGCGCAAATCGTCTGATTTGCTGACGTTCGTAATCGAGGGAGATGGCTTCCTCTACAAAATGTGCCGGAACATCGTCGGCATGCTGGTCCAAGTCGGTCAGGGAAAGCTCAGCGCTGGGGATATCGAAACTAGTCTGGCAGCATGTGATCGCAAAGCCGCCGGGGTCGCCGCACCTGCGAAAGGGCTTATCCTATGGGAGGTCTACTACTCGCCCAGAAAGGCGGCTTCCTCCAAATGAACGTTGTTCTGGTTGAGCCTGAGATTCCGCCGAACACCGGCAACATCGCGCGGCTATGCGCGGCTACCCGATCTCCACTCCATCTGATTGAACCGCTCGGTTTTGAGCTTAACGATCGCCGCCTCAAGCGCGCTGGCATGGATTATTGGAATCATGTTGAGTGGAAAGTTTGGCCGAATTGGCCGGCGTTCGATCAGCAACGCGGCGAGGGCAGGCTTTGGTTGATCGAGTCTGGTGGCATCAAAAACTACAGTGAGATCGACTTTGGCCCCGATGATTTCCTGATATTTGGTCGGGAGACAGCCGGGTTGCCGCCGGGATTATTGGCCGAGCATCAGGAGGATGTCCTCCACATTCCCATGTTCAACGATCAGGCCCGATCTCTCAACCTGGCGAATTGCGTCGCATTAGTGCTTTTTGAGGCACTTCGGCAACAAGGATTTCCCGGACAGACTCCAATTGCCCCGTACACGTAACAAACGTTTAGGGACAATTCAGTATTGGTGTTTTGGAGTTCAGAAACTAACCTTGCCTGTCCCACTAAACGACCAATTGACAACGCCTTACGGCGGTCATTAAGATGCAAAAAACCCAAGTGATCCAGTTGTGCCAGTAAAAGACGATTACCTTGTAGAAACGCTCGCAGATATGGGCTTGGTCACCGACGACGATGTGCAGATCGCACGCGCGGAGGTCGAGTCCGGTGAGTTCGAAGATCAGGGGATCATCGACCGCCTGATCGCAGCGCAGATCATCGCCCCCGCCCATCTTACCCAAGCCAAGGCGATTCAGTACGGTGTTGAGACCATCGACCTGGACGGAATGTCATTGGAGGACGAAACGGTGCAGCAGGTGCCCCGTCACATCGTCAAGCAGAACAACATCATTCCCGTATTCTTCTCCGAAGGCGTACTCACCATCGCGGTCGCTGATCCTTCGGATCTCGATATGATGGACCGGTTGAACCACCAGTTGAAGGTGGATTCGATCGAGTATCGCGTCGCAACCCAAGATCACATCGATAGACTGATCAAACAATACTACGGAGGCTCAGAGGAAACCGATAGCACCAACATCGGGGCGATGATCCAAGACATCACCGAAGGTGAAATCGACTTGGGCTTCGTAAAGGACGAGACCTTCGGGGAGGGGCGTGACGAAGTCGAGGCTGACGCCCCCCTTGTCAAACTGGTGAACAGTATTATCGCCGACGCGTTCCGTGGACGTGCCTCTGATATTCACATCGAACCGATGGAGAAGGTGCTCCGCGTTCGGTATCGGGTGGACGGCTGCCTGGAAGAGGTGAGCAGTCCGCCAAAGAAACTTCAGAATGCGATCATCAGTCGATTGAAGATTCAGTCCGGCATGTCCATTGCTGAACGCCGCAAGCCGCAGGACGGACGTATCCAGCTTGAGATCTCCGGCAAGCCGATCGATTTGCGTGTCAACTCGCTCCCCACGACCCAGGGCGAGAGCATCGTCATGCGTATCCTGGACAAGAGCGGTCTGAGCCTCGGACTGTCAGAATTGGGATTCATGGCGGATGATCAGGCTTCGTTCGAACGGATGATCGGCCTGCCTGACGGAATTCTGCTTGTGACCGGGCCGACCGGTTCAGGGAAGACCACGACTCTTTACTCCTGCCTCAACTACATCAACCGGCCCGATCGGAAGATTATTACGGTCGAGGATCCCGTTGAGTATGTGCTGTCCGGCATCAACCAGGTGCAGGTGAACAATGCTGCGGGACTGACCTTTTCAACTGCGCTCCGCGCCATGCTCCGGCAGGCGCCAAACGTCGTGATGCTCGGGGAAATTCGAGATATGGAGACCGCGACCATCGCCATCAACGCGGCGCTCACCGGTCACCTGGTTTTCTCGACCCTCCATACCAACGACGCACCGAGCGCAGTTTCCCGTCTCATCGACATCGGGATCAAGCCATTCTTGGTGGCCTCAGCGGCGCGCGGAATCATGGCGCAACGACTCGTGCGGGCGATCTGCAAGAAATGCAACCAACCTCACACTCCCACCGACCGCGAAATGCGGGCCTTGGGCATCACCCAAGATATGCTCAATTCGGGCGCCCCACGCAAAGGCGTGGGCTGTCGGGATTGCACGAACGGATACCGCGGCCGGAAAGGCCTCTTTGAGGTGTTCGTCATCGATGACAATGTGCGCAAACTGATTTTTGAACGGGTCTCCAGCACAGTTCTCCGCGCTCGCGCCCGGGAAATGGGAATGAAGAGTCTCCGTGAAGATGGCACCCGCAAGGTGCTGGCCGGAATCACCACGGCCGAAGAAGTGATCGAGGCGACCGTCGGCGACGAGACTTGATCATACTATTTTTCAACAATAACCGAAGATACAGAGAAAGGTCAGAATAGAACATGGGTGCTTATGCGATGTCGGATTTGCTGCAGTTGATGGTCTCCGAGGGGGCCGCCGATCTGCATGTTCGGGTGGGAATCCCACCTTGCTACCGGGCTCACGGGACGCTCGAGCGAATCCAAGGGCCGCCTTGTGCTCAGGACGATGTCGAGGAATTGATGACCAGCATTTGCAGCGAGGATCATATTCAACAGATCCGGACCAATGGTGGCGCTGACTTCGGATTTGCATTCGGTGAACTGGCCCGTTTCCGGGTAAGTGCCTTCAAGGAACGCGGTAATTTCGCCCTCGTTCTCCGGCAGATCCCAACGGATCTCCTGCCCATGAGCGTCATTGGCCTCTCGCCCAATCTGATCGACGAACTGCTTCACAAACCACGTGGAATGATCCTGGTCACAGGCCCGACAGGTTCCGGTAAATCCACGACGCTGGCATCAATGGTAAACATGATCAACGAAGAGCAGGATCATGCCCATATCATCACGATCGAAGATCCGATCGAGTTTTACCACAAACACAAGAAGGCGGTAATTACACAGCGCGAGGTCCACATTGATGTCCCCAGTTTTGCCGAAGCCCTGCGGCGCGCGTTGCGTCAGGATCCGGAAGTCATCCTCGTGGGCGAGTTGCGCGATCTCGAAACAATTGAAGCCGCGCTGACCGCTGCGGAAACCGGTCACGTTGTCTACGGTACGCTGCATACGAATTCAGCGGCGAAGACGATCGATCGTATCGTCAATGCCTTTCCGATCAACGCTCAGGAGACGGTCCGAATCCAGCTGTCTACCGCGCTGGTATGCGTGATTGCACAGATTTTGGTACCGACCTGTGACAAGCCAGGGCGCGTGGCTGTGCACGACATCATGGTCCAGACGCCATCGATTGCGGCGCTCATCCGTGACAACAAGACATTTCGTATTCCTTCCGATCAACAAACCGGAGCCAAGTACGGCATGGTGACCTTGGATATGGGAATGCTCGACTGGTATCGCAAAGGCCGCATCGCCCGCGAAGAAGTCATTAACCGCTGCCTTGATCCTCAGGGTATCCTGGCCAAGATCGCCGAGGTGGATGCCGAGATCGAAGCCGAGGTCGACGACGACGACGATTGATACCAAGCCTATGTCGATTAGCATATCCGATCCCCTACTTTCCCTGATCAAGGATCAGGGACTGATTGATGACCTCCAGCTGCATGAGGTCGTTCAGGAGAATACCAAATCTGGGAAACCGGTGAGCCAGATTCTGGTAGAGTCTGCGATTCTGGATATGGCGAGCCAGTTGAACATCATCGCCGAATATTTGGGGACCGATGTAATTCCGGACCTGGCTGACATCGACATCCCCGATGAGGTGATTGCCATGATACCGCCGAACACGGCGCGCATGTATCAGTGTCTGCCCATTGAAGCGCATGGCGACACCCTCAAGGTCGTCTTGGCGGATCCGCTAAACCCGTCAATTCTGGATGAACTGTCGTTCATCATTGCCAAGGAAGTGCATGTGGTCGTCGGCGATCCGGCGCATGTGGAGACTCTGCTTTCCAAACACTATCAGGAGCAGGCTGAAAGCTTTGCTGATATCCTCGGAGAAATGACCAACGAGGAGGATATGGTCCGGGAGATCCAGGCGCTCGAGGATGAGGAAAATGAGGACGCGTTGACCAGTCTGGCAAATGAGACCCCGATCATCCGCTTCGTGAACCTCGTCCTCTATCAGGCGATCAACGACCGCGCGAGTGACGTTCATTTCGAACCGTTTGAAGATGAATACAAGATCCGCTACCGCGTGGACGGTTCCCTCTACGAGATGGCGCCTCCTCCCAAGTACTTGGCCACCCCGGTCACCTCGCGTATCAAGATTCTGGCGAATCTGAACATCTCGGAAAAGCGCCTCCCCCAAGATGGTCGTATCTCGATGTCGCTGGGTGGCAAGCGTGTCGATCTTCGTGTTTCTACGCTCCCCACCAAATTTGGGGAGTCCGTCGTGCTTCGTGTTCTGGATCGATCCAACGCGTCGTTGGACCTCGAAAACCTTGGCTTCCAGAAAAATGTCTTCGAGCAGGTTGGCGATATTATCTCGCAACCCAATGGCATCTTCGTAGTGACTGGTCCTACCGGCTCTGGAAAAACGACCACGCTCTACGCCTGCCTCCGCCGGCTCAACCAAATCGAAACCAAGATTCTGACGAGTGAAGATCCGGTTGAGTATGACTTGGAGGGAATTATTCAGGTACCGATCAACGAGGCTGTCGGCATGACGTTTGCGGCCGCATTGCGCGCCTTTTTGCGTCAGGATCCAGACATCATTATGGTCGGAGAGATGCGTGACCCTGAAACAGCCCAGATCTCCGTTCAGGCCTCGCTCACCGGTCACTTCGTGTTATCCACCCTGCACACAAACGACGCTCCTGGTGCTGTTACCCGATTTACAGATATGGGGGTTGAACCCTTTCTGATTTCGTCCACTTTGATGGGTGTTTTGGCTCAACGGCTCGTGCGAACCGTCTGTTCGAAGTGCTGTTCGCCGTTCGAACCAACTGAGAACCAACTGCAACAATTGGGCCTTTCAGTCTACGATATCGGCGACAAAACGTTCTATTACGGGCGCGGCTGCGAGACTTGCGGAGACGCCGGTTACTCAGGTCGACAGGGTATTTACGAATTGCTCGAAATTTCCGATGCTCTCAGACATCAGATCAATGAAAGAGCTCCGGCGGTGGTGATGAGACAGAAAGCGGTTGAGCTGGGCATGTCGACCCTGAGAGATGACGGCCTGCGATTGATCTTTGATGGCAAGACGACCGTTGAAGAAGTGGTCAAGTGCACGTGATCGATCCCTGAGCGCCCTCAAAATCCGAAAAGAACCGAAGGAATCTTATGCCTACATACAGCTACGTTGCGATGGACAACAAGGGGAAGGAAACAAAGGGCACCCTTGACGCCGCGAACCAGAACGAAGCGCTGACCCGTCTGAAGGAGATGAATTACTTCCCCACAAAGGTGGTGGAGGTTGAGAAGAAGGAAAAGAAAGGTAAAGGTAAAGGTAAAGGCAAGGGGAAGGCGAAAGGCAAGGGCGGCGGCGGCGGCGGTGGATTTAAGATCAAAATCCCGTTCTTTTCAGGGAAGGTCAAACCCAAAGTACTCAGTACCTTCACCCGCCAGTTGGCCACATTGGTCGATGCGGGTCTTCCCCTGCTCCGCGGGCTGCGCGTGCTGCAAAAGCAGGAGCGGAATCCCACCCTGAAGGACATTCTCGGAGAGCTCGCTATTGCCATTGAAGGCGGCAGTACATTCTCGGAATCTCTGGCCTCGCATCCGAAGACTTTTAACAAATTGTTCGTCAACATGGTCAAGGCCGGTGAGCTTGGCGGTGTTCTTGAAGTCACCCTCACACGGCTGGCTGAATTCGCGGAGAAAGCTGAGAAGATCAAGGGCGTGGTCAAGGCTGCCATGTTCTATCCAATCGCCGTGCTGGTCGTCGCGGTCGTCATCGTCGGTATTTTGATGGTGTTCGTGGTGCCAAAGTTTGAAGCGATCTTTGCCGATATGTTGGACGGGGCCTCGCTGCCCGAGTTTACCCAATTTGTGCTCGGCATCAGCAACTTCATCAAAACCAACGTGATGATGACGATCGGGATCGTGATCTCGTTCTTCGTCTCGCTAAAGCTCCTGCTAAAAACCAAACTCGGACGCAAAGCGTTCGACAAGATCATACTCATCGCCCCGGTATTTGGCCCGGTAGTCAGCAAGGTCGCCATCAGCCGATTCTGCCGCACACTGGGAACTCTGATCAGTTCCGGTGTTCCGATCCTTCAATCACTCAACATTGTGAAGGATACTGCCGGCAACGTCATTATTGAGGCTGCGGTTCAATCGATCCACGACAGCGTCAAAGAGGGTGAAACGATTATCGCGCCAATGGAGGCAGCGAAAGCATTTCCACCCATGGTGGTCAGCATGGTGGACGTCGGTGAGCAGACCGGTGCCTTGCCCGAAATGTTGATGAAGATAGCGGACAACTACGAGGAAGAGGTCGACAATGCGGTATCCGCGATGGTCTCCCTGCTTGAGCCGATCATGATTGTCTTCCTGGCGGTCGTCGTGGGTAGCATCGTTATTGCGATGTTCATGCCCCTAATCGTGATGATCGACAAGTTGGGTTCCTGAACCCGGCCGGTCCTGATAACTTCGAAAAAACAACCCTCCGGCTTGTCAAAGCCGGAGGGTTGTTTCATTTTCCTTCCCGCATGACAGAAGAACGGGTGTTGGAAATTTTTCGCAATTCAGGCGCACTGCTTGAAGGGCACTTCATTTTGCGGAGTGGGTTGCGTAGTCGGCAATTTTTCCAGTGCGCCCTGGCGCTCCAGCAGATGCCCGACGTGGAGGAACTCGGTGCCGGTCTCGCCGAGAGAGTTCGGGACCTGAAGATCGAGACCGTGCTCGCTCCGGCAATGGGCGGGCTGGTGATCGGTCAGGAGGTGGCGCGACAACTTGGATGCCGCTACATCTTCGTAGAAAAAGAGAACGATCGACTCGTTCTCCGTCGCGGGTTTCAGATCCGACCGGGCGAGAGAGTTCTCATCGTCGAAGATGTCGTCACCAAGGGGGGGCGCGTCCGCGAAACCTTGGACATTGCCACGCAACACCAGGCCGACGTGAGGGGGGTAGCGATGATCGTTGACAGGTCAAACGGCAAAGTGGATGTCGGGGTTCCCACCCACTCATTGCTTTCCATCGAAGTTGAAACCTTTGATCCCGAAAAACTCCCCGCAGATCTGCAAGGAACTGAGGCCGTAAAACCCGGCAGCAAATAGACCGCCATGTATAACGAAGAACAGCTTCGCCACATTTCAAAACAGTTCCAGATCCACGGCGAGATCCGGCATGCCGAGTTGTGCAAGATTGGGCACATCAACGAGACCTACACCGCGACCTATGATCAGGGCGGCGTTCCGGTCCGCTACGTGCATCAGAAGATCAACCAGGGCGTCTTTCGCAAGCCGGCCCAGGTCATGCGCAATTTTGTCAGGGTCACAGGGCATATTCGCAATCAGCTGGAAAACGATCGCGTAAGCGATGTGACTCGCCGAGTGATCACCTTGGTTCCCACCCGAAAGGACAAACCGTATTTCAGGGATAAGAACGGAGATTTTTGGCGGACCTTCGTGTTTATTGAACGCGTCCAGACTTTCGAGGCGGTAGAAACTCCGAAGCAAGCCTATCAAGCCGCCTATGCGTTTGGGCTGTTCCAGAACCAATTGGTCGATCTCCCCTCCCCGCGCCTGCACGAGACCATCAGCAATTTTCACAATTCCCGGATCCGGTTCGAAAGATTGAAGAAGGCGGTGAATGAAGATCACTTTAATCGCGCCTCCTCCGCAAAGAAGGAAATCGAATTCGCTTTAATGCAGGAGAAGATCGTGGACGTGATCCTCAAGGGTATGGCGAGCGGGCGTATTCCCGAACGGGTCACTCACAACGACACCAAATTCAACAATGTCATGTTGGATGTCGATTCGGGTGAGGCAATGTGTGTCGTGGATCTCGACACCGTAATGCCCGGCTGCGTGTTGTATGATTTTGGTGACATGGTGCGCACGACCACCAGCCCGACGATGGAAGATGAGCCGGACCTCTCGAAGGTTCAGATGCGAATGCCGATGTTCAAACAGTTGGCCAAGGGATACATCAACGCCACTCGAGATTTCCTCACCAAACCCGAGCGCCGCCTGATCGCGTTCTCAGGCAAGCTCATCACGTTCACCATAGGAATCCGCTTTCTGACGGATTATTTGAGTGGGGACACCTATTTCCGTGTGCATCGTCCGCACCACAATCTGGACCGCGTCCGCACCCAGTTTAAACTGGTCGAATCGATCGAGCGCAAGGAAGCGGCAATGCAGAAGTTTGTCGACAGTCTCTGACCGGCATGGCTTACGAATCCTATGCCGAATTCGTCGACGCCTTGGATCGGGCGGGCGAACTCATTCGTATCGCGACACCGGTTGCCACCGAACTGGAAATTACCGCCATCGCGGATCGGGAGATGAAGAAACCCGGCGGCGGCAAGGCGCTGCTTTTCGAAAAACCAACCATCAACGGCGAGTTGAGTCCGTTTCCGGTAGCCATCAACACCCTGGGGTCGTGGAAGCGAATGGCGATGAGCATGAACGCCGACACGGTGGATGATGCCGCCGCCGAGCTGGGTTCGTTGATGAAGGCGAAACCACCGACCTCCATTGCTGAGTTCTTAAAACTGTTCGGAACGGCACTGGAACTACGGCACGCCAAACCAAAGTCGGTTCGGACCGGTCCGTGCAAGGAAGTCATTCACCGCTTCGATTCACCTTCAACGCAAACGCAACCCTGGCCGGACGCACCGGATGTCAATGACCGGAGCAGTTTTCCAAGCCTGCATGAAACGCTCGCCCAGATTCCTATCCTCCAATGCTGGCCCTTGGATGGTGGCAGATTCATCACGTTGCCCTGCGTGGTCACCCGCGATCCGGACACCGGTGATCGCAACGTGGGCATGTATCGCATGCAGGTGTACGATGGGCAAAGTACTGGCATGCACTGGCAGCTGCAGAAGGTCTCAGCCCGGCACGGACGTCGCTACTATGAAAAGGGCGAACGCATGCCAGTTTCGGTCTTCATCGGTGGTGATCCGATGTATCCTTTCTGCGCGACTGCGCCGTTGCCCGATGGACTGGATGAATTCTTGTTGGCCGGGTATCTCCGTAAGAAATCGATCGGCCTCGTGAAATGCGAAACGAACGACCTCGAGGTGCCGGCTAACGCAGATTTCGTGATCGAAGGCTACATTGATCCCAAGGAACCCCTCCGCGCCGAAGGACCATTTGGAGATCACACCGGCTACTACACCCTTCCCGATCCCTATCCGGTCTTCCACATCACCGCGATCACCCACCGTGCGAACGCTGTCTATCCCGCGACGATCGTGGGAATTCCACCGATGGAGGATTTCTACATTGGCGGGGCATCAGTGAAACTATTTCTGCCCATCTTCCAGATGAACTTTCCGGAGATTGTCGACATCGCCCTCCCGGCGGAAGGGGTTTTCCATAACCTGGTCTTCGTCAGCATCCGGAAGACCTACCCCATGCAGGCGTTCAAGATCATGCATGGATTGTGGGGAATGGGGCAGATGATGTTTACCAAGTACCTCATTATCGTCGATGAAGGAGTCGACGTGCACAACACCAGCGAAGTCTTGTTCCACCTCTGTGCAAATACTGATCCTCAGCGGGATTCGATCATGACCCGCGGCCCGGCGGATGTCCTTGATCACGCGACTCCAACAGTAGCCGTCGGGAGTAAGCTCGGAATCGACGCCACCAAAAAACTGGCGGGGGAAGGTTTTGAACGCGAGTGGCCGCCCCTTATCAAGATGGACCCGGCCGTGGAGTCTAAAGTTGAGGGACTCATTGCTGAATTGTCGCGGCACAAGTAGCTGAGTTTTGCTTTTTGCTCGCAAGTTCACACCTCGCGGGATATTGCGTCCTTAGTGGAAGTTCAAATCGCCAGCTTATGTGACTGCGCCGCTGACTACGGCGGCGGCAAACTCAGTTTCCTCGGAGCCTTCGACACCATATTGGTCCAGAACTTCCCCGCCGTTCATCCACATTGCTCGGTGGCACTACGAATCATTTTTCGCGATACCGACGAAGGCGAACATGATCTTCAACTGACGATGATCGATGAAGATGGGCGGAATCAGCTGCCTAATCTGCCCCCCGCCCGCATCAACGTGAAGCTGGGCGAACACATGTTTTTTTCCAGCAACAATTTCGTATTCAACCTCCAGGGGCTACAGTTTCCCGCTGCCGGTCAGTACTCCATCGATATCACTATGGATAAGACGATCATCGCGCGAATCCCGCTGCAGGTGATCCAGGTTCAGGCCGGTCAGATGCCCGGCCCACAACCGCCCCCTGCCCCACCGACGGGCTGATTCGCGATGTTTGGATTCGACCCTGACACAACGATTGCGGATCTCACAGAGTCCGCTGACGCGCCAACAATTCGAAATTACCGCAGCGACGTTCTGATCGGTTCACTCGGGTTCTGCATTATCAGCCTGCTCGTATTTGCGATCTGGGCCTTTGCTGGCCGCGCACTTTCGAGATCGATCGGAGAAGGCGGTTTCTATGCGGTCTGTGCGGTCGCGTTCGTGGGACTTTCCGGAGTGCTGTTCGACCGTCAGGTGTTCGGACGTCGCACGCTGGGAAAGTTCTATCTGCTCTTCACCACGGCGTTCTTCGCATACTCGACACTCTGGTGCGTCGCCTGGTTCCTCTTCCGACGACCGAGCACAGAATGGTATGGCTTCCTCACCGGGCCGCGGCCCGCCGGGGTAGAGGGCGCTCTGCTGGGTATCATGGCAATGGCGGCCGTGCTTTGCCGTGGATTTCGAAACTGGAAGCCCTTCGGCATCATTTGCGTGATCCTTTTTGCAACCAACGCGGTCGGGTATTTCCTTGGTGACGCGACCTTCAGTTGGCTGCTGAGTGAAAATGCAGCGGAGTCCCTGTCATTGACGAAAGCCAATCGGATCCTGCTGGCGAAATTGAGTTGGGGGCTATTCTACGGACTTGGATTTGGCTACGGAATCGCAGATGCACTCTACCGGCTGCAATCTCCGATCTGGGAGCACTTGAGTTCCACTCCGAACGCAACCAAGTCGCCCCCGGTCTGATCTCCAAAAAGTATCGATTCCCGGAAATTGGACTTGCACGGTTGAGTCCCCCTCGACTAGGTTCCACGCCCTTCGCCTTTGGTGAAGACGGTGGGTTGGTAGCTCAATGGTAGAGCAGCGGCCTTTTAAGCCGTTGGTTCTCGGTTCAAGTCCGAGCCAGCCTACCACCTCTTTTCCTCTCCTTTGTTCGCCTCTCGACGGGCTACTGCTTTATTTTTCCGATCAGCCACATCAGGAACGACAGCCCGACACTGATGAGCACACAGGTGACGATCGGGAAATGAAAGCTGTAGTTCTCCCGCGAGACATTGATGTCCCCCGGCAATCGGCCGATTGGTGTGCGCGCTCCACCCAGCCAAATGAATAGTCCGATGGCACAAAGAACGACGCCTGCAATGAAGATCCCTTTGCCAACGTCTTGCATCTTTGTCGGGACCGCGCAGGTCTAATGCTCCAAGGCCGCCAGAATAGCGCGAGCCACATCGTCACCCAACGCCTTGGAACCTTCCGCGGTGTAGTGCACGTTTGCGGGACGCATGAGTTCTTTCATCCGTTCCTTGCTCATCGTAAACAGATCATGAGTCGGGATGCCGTGTTTCTTCATGATCTTCGCTGCGACTTTGTTGTAAGCTGCGGAGTCGCCGACATAGCGTCCCTTCGCACCCGGAGGCACCGGAGTCGTGTTACGCCAAATCAGTTTCGCGCCCGTCTTCTTCATCCGGTTCACCAAGATTTCGAGATTCTTCGCATAGGCGTCCGGAGCGACCTGTTGATGGCCGCCCTTTTCTTTGGGAAAAAGATTCTCTCCTTTGGGCCCCATGTATTTCAGGTCGTGGAGGCCCCAGTTGAAATGAATGACGTCCCATTTGCCATCGCCGAGCCATGCGTCGATCTCGGCGACGCCCTTGGTGGTCGGGCCGCAATTGGTCCGCGGACGATGCACGTTTGCTTTGCCCTTCAGCGCCATCCGGGTGGGAACGGTGTAACCGATTGAAATTGAATCACCGATAATCAGAACTCGGGGAAGTCCGGGCACATCCTTCACAGCGGCCATCGCCGAATTGGGTTTACGAGCGGGTTTCTTGGCCTTCTTTGCAGCGGCGACCGAATCTGTCGATGAAACGGCGATCATAAGGGCAATGGCGACGGGAATGATTTTCATAGTGGTAACGGGTCGGATATCGCCTCATTTGTAGTCCGCCGGAGAGACACACTCAATCTGCAAATTCAGCGTGATATCCACCGACTGCATTGTCTCCCGTAGTCGATCAAACCGGTCCCACCGGCGCAATTCGTTCATTGCCGCGGGAGGAAAAGAAGTCGACTTGCATGACACTTTGACTGCAATCGGAGCCCAGCGGCTGCGGTCAAGCACCTGCGCAGCAGCTGCTCCCGGATGGGCGAACGCGGACTTTCTGAAAATTCATCGACCGCATATCTCCGGTAAGCAAACGCCCAATCAACGGCTCACCACAGCCGGTGGCAAGTTTGACAATCTCACTCGCTGCCATGGATCCGACCGTCGATGAAACCGCTCCCAACACTGGGAACTGCCGTTTCCAATACGGCGGTGACTCGGGATACACGCAACGCATGCAGGGTCCCCTGCCTACCCCGCTCCCCGCCCAGTAGACGCTGAGCTGAATTTCAAAATCGAACATGGCCGCATCCACCATTGGCTTACCCGCACGCACGCAGGCGTCGTTCATGGCGAATCGTTCAGGAAAGAGCGGCGCACAACTCGCCACCATGTCTGTCCTGGCAACCAGTGCGTCGACATTCTCTTCAGAGACATTCTCGGGAACGACCTCGATTTCGATGTGCGGATTAAATTCTTTCAATCGCCGTTCAATGGAATCCGCGCGCGAAGATCCGAGTCCCGCGTCGGTCATGAGCAACTGACGATTCAGGTCGCTGGGTTTGATATTGCCCGCATGAGCGATTACCAGTTTCCCAATCCCTGCCGCCGCCAGTTGCAGCGCGACGACGCCGCCGACGCCACCGCAACGCGAGATCAGAACCGAAGTATTCTTCAGGCGACGTTGGCCCAATTCCCCAATTCCGGGGCACCACATCTGCCACTCATAGCGTGCCCGATCCGTCTCGGTCAGTTCGGGCAATTCATCAAGCGAATCCATTTGGCAACTCCTCCACCCCGCCCTCATCCAGTTGGAACACGATGTCAGCCAGACGTTCCGCTTCCTGCCGGCTGTGCGTGATGTGTAGTGCCGTCAGCTTATGTTCCCGCTGAATCTCTTTCAGCAAATCAGCAACCTCGTCGCGCGTATCCTCGTCCAACGCCGACAAAGGTTCATCGAACAGAAGAACTTCGGGCCTGGCAGCCAAGGCGCGTCCCAGCGCGATTCGTTGCTTTTCACCACCTGACAATCCCGGTGGTTTGCGATCTAGCAAATGCGTCACGGAAAGTTGCTCGGCCAACGCCTCGACCATCGCGTCTTTCTCATCCTGCGGCGTCCGCTTTAGTCGCAGCGCAAAGCCGATCTGTTCGCGCGCGGTCATGGTGGGAAAGAGCGCGCCATCCTGCGGGACATAGCCCAATCCGCGTTTGGCTGGCGACAGATCTTGAACCTCACGATTGCCGATGATGATCCGTCCACAATCGGGCCAGCGAAGCCCGCAGATCAGTTCGACGATACTCGTCTTGCCAGATCCGGTTCGCCCCATCAAAACGGCATACTTTCCAGTGGGAACCGTAAAGCTGACGTCCTTCATTTCAAAATCCCCGGCGGCCCAACTGATGCGATCGAGGCGAATCATATTCGTTCTCCCAACCAGCGAACCGTGACCAGCACGATCATCGCAAAAACGACCATCAGGATACTGACGGCAACGGCCTCCTCCAGATTTCCCACGCTCATTTCGAGCCAGACCGTCGTCGGGAGAACTTCGGTCTTCATTCGCGCCGCCCCGGCAAAAACCAGGATGGGACCAAACTCACCGAGGCTTCTCGCCCACGCCACGCTCATTGAAGCCAGCATGCCGCGCCAGGCTGCCGGAAGCGTCACCAGGCAAACAGCCATCCCGCGTGAACAGCCCAGCGTCATCGCCACATCTTCGGGCCGGGAAGAAAGATGATCGAAGGTGCCCCGCATCGTGCGGATTGCGAACGCGGCACCGATGACGAACTGCGCCAACACCACGCCATAGACTGTGTAGGTAAATTTTTGACTGCTCTCCTCAATCCAGTTTCCAAACGCAGTCTGGAAGAAGATCAGCAGACACAGACCAATCACCATTGGCGGCAGGACGATCGGGATATCCAGGATCGACTCGACAAAATTCTTTCCCCAGAACTTGCCCCGCGCCAAGAGGTAGCCGATCGGGACCGCCACCAGCAGGCTCAGCAACGCGCTCAAGGTGCAGGTCACCAGACTCAACTTGATCGAATGCTGAATCTCCCGGCTCTCCAATGCGGACACCATGTCCTGCGGGGAGCTGTAGGCCGCGGTCGCCTGCAGCAGCAGGAAGATGAAGATCACATAGGCGGCCGTGACGGCACCGATGCTTGCCCAGAACGGCGAGAATCGGAGAGGAAAACCCCGGCGGGCCAGTTTCTCTGGGGGCGGGATAATGATCACCGGCACCAGAACGTCTAGCGGGATGTCTGGCAGCAGCATGGTCTTTCAGCCGGCGGGACTTTTGGTGAACGAAGAAACACCGCTTTGCTTCATGCTGATAAACCCAACGACGATCAGAATCGCCGCACCGATGATGTCCAAAATCGGAATTTGGGTCCCGGCACGGCCCGGAAACAACGAAAAGGCCGCCGCCACAAGCAGTGTGATCCGAAGCGAAACTGTGAGTGGCGCAAAGAAGAATCCGGCCAAGGCCGCTGCCAACGCCACGATCCCGATCACCGCCGCGAGCACGGCGAGGACTACTTTTATTATCACCAGGTCTCCTCCGGCAGGGGCCAGCAGCAACAGTTCTGGGCGATACACAAACATGAACGGCAGCGTGAAACCGACTAGTGCAAAACGAAAAGCCGCCAACCCCGTCTGCATAATCCCGGCTCCGGCTATGGAAGCGCTCGCATAGGCTGCCAAGGCAACCGGTGGCGTGACCATCGACATCATTCCAAAGTAGAAGATGAACATATGCGCGGCCAGTGGCGGAACACCCAACTTGTTCAAAACGGGACCAATCAGGGTCGCCATCAACAGGTAACAGACTGCCGAAGGCAAACCCATGCCCAGCAGGATGGAACATCCCATTATGGCGAGCAGCGCGAGGAAGAGACTATGCTCAGCAATCGGAATGATCGCATTGGGAAAGGCGGTGCCCACACCCGTTTTGGTGACAACCGCGATGATGATTCCGACACACGCAGATGCGGATACCAACGACACGCCGTTCTTCGCGGCCTTCACCAAGGCATTGACGACCAAGGGACGCCATTGAGGTTGCAGCATGCCAGCCAGCAGGATGACCACCATTGCGTAGACGCCCGCACCGGCGATCGATATGCCATCGTCGCCGGCTTCTTTGATCAGAATTGCGTCCCCTCCGAATTTGATCGCGGCCCAGACAATCGGAAACAGGGACAAGCCGATGATCCGACTTTGTTTGGGCGCATCGATCCGCGGGTTGATCAAGGTAAGCACGAGAATGAAAGCCAAAGACGCGGTGACAGCCAAGACGGGCGACTTGCCTGATAACAACAATCCGATCAGCACGGTCAGCGCGCCGAAGAAAGTTCCGCCTTCAAGACTCATTATGCGACCTCGATCGGCGGGGACTTTGATCGTTTCAGCATCCGCGCCAGTTCGTTTGGCATAAAAGTGCACGATCAAAAATAGCGAA